>JACCYD010000007.1 GCA_013696695.1 Deltaproteobacteria bacterium
CCGGGCGCAGCTCCGCGCGTTCGCGGTCAGGATCGCGAGCGGCCTGTTTCCGGTCGCCGAGGCCGAGCTCGTCGGCAACGTTGACGTCCTCGACCGCATCGAAATCGCGCGACAACGCCCCGGAGGAACCGATGCCACCCATTCGTGACCAGTTCTGCTCCGCCTGCGGCACCGCCTACCCGACGCCGCTGGTTTATCCACGCAGGTGTCCCGCCTCGTCATGCGGAATGACGGTGTGGGCCAACCCCATCCCGGTCGCGGTCGCGCTCGTTCCGATCGTCGTCGGCGATCGCACCGGGCTCCTGGTGGTGCGCCGCGGCATCGAGCCGAAGATTGGCAAGCTCGCCCTGGTCGGCGGGTTCGTCGAGGAGCACGAGCGCTGGCAGAGCGGCGCCGCCCGCGAGGTGGTCGAGGAGACCGGCGTGATCGTCGACGAGGGATCGGTGACGCTGTTCGACGCGGTGTCCACCGAGCCACGCCCCAACCGCATCCTGATGTTCGCGACCACCACGGCGCTCGACGTCGCGACGCTGCCGCCGTTCACGCCGAGCACCGAGAGCCTCCGCCGCGGCGTGGTGTTCGGCCCCGACGGCCTCGAGGAGGTGTTCGCATTCCCGCTGCACGCCGCCGCTGCCCGTCGCTGGTTCGCCGAGCGCGGCATCACCGGAAGCCATGACCATGCTGAGCACTGACGACCACGTCGAGGGCGCACTCGCTGATGGCGTGGTGCGCATGGACCGCCAGCAGTACCGCGGCAAGCACTATCAGGTGCCGATCTTCGACTCCGCTGGCCCGGTGATCCTCACGCCCGATCCAGCGCGCGCGCGGTTCGCTCGGGATCCCGAGCAGCCGGTGCTGCGCTCGCTCAACGGCACGTGGGACCTCGCTCAGTTCCTGCGCCCCCGCAAGCCGGTGTCGCTGGGCGCCCTCGATGACGCCGAGATCGCGATCTTCGCGCGCCCAGGCGTGACCCGGGTCCTCGACATGCCGATCAAGTTCCCCGACCTGGCCGAGTACCGGCTACCGCGCGCGCTCGCCCAGCTCGCGCCCACGCTTCAGCGCATCATCGACGTCGAGCACACGGTCAACCCCGACCACGTCGAGTATCATGCATATCTCACGATCGATCAGGGATGGGTCCATCCCGACAGCCTGCACCGCGAGGCGCCGTGTCACGTCGACGGCTTCCAGGGCGCGCGCTGGCACCCGCGCTGCCGAACCAACCACTCGTACACCGTCTCCGACGTCTTGCCGACTGCGTACTACCTCCAGCCGTTCGACTTCACCGGCCTCGACGAGCGCGTTCACGATTACTTCTGGGAGATGAACGCCCAGGTCGCTGACACCGACGGCGCGCACGCGTGGTGGCCGGCGCCCGCCGAGATCACGCTGATGGATTGCTACTGCGTCCACCGCGGCGTCGAGGCCGACGCACGTACCTTCCGGACCTGGATGCGGCTGTCGTTCGAAGAGCGGCGGCGGGTGTTCGATCGCCTCGGCAACGCCCACAACCCGCTGTTCGACTACGCCTGGGAGATGGTCGAGCGCGACATCGAGGCGCTGCATCTGCGGCCCTTCCGCGAGGACTGTGATCCGTCGCTGCGAGTGTTTCCGTGGCAGGCGCTCGACGGCACCGCGCTGCCGCCCGGCACCCCAAAGACCAAGCCGGCGCTGCGCCCGAGCTTCTCGCCGTCCTCCGGGGCTCGGGACCGCCGCCCGTAGGTGCCTGCACTCATCGGTGGCGCGATCTTCTGGCATATCGCCGGACGCAAGAACGAGCGCCAGCGATGGCTGCGAGTGTCTTCGCCGCGACGGCGGCGGGGCATGGGCATCCAGATCAGACTGCGATCGAGCTCCATGCGCACGCAGCGGTGCTGCTTCGTGACCTCTCCGTCTTCATCCTTCACGTTGGTCGTCCAGCCGCGATGGATCGACGAATCGATCCAGCGTTGCACGTCCTGCGAGGTGAGCGCGTCGTCGGAGTAGTCACCGAGCGCGGGACGGATGTTACCCTCCAGCGCGTCCGCGTAGGTCCTCACCTTCGTGGCGTCGTCGATCCGCAATTTCGCGAATTCCCCAACGCGAAGGTTTCGGTCCGCTCGACCAGCTTCTTGATTCCGTCCATCAGCTCGGCGCGTTTCTGCGCCGCTTGCTGCGCGCTCACTCCTTCGAGGAGCTTGGCCACCTCCTTCTCTCGTCCGGTCCGAGGGTCGACCGCCTTGAGCCGGATCATGTACGACTTGTCGTTGGGATGGGTCCTTCGGCAACGCCGCGACTAGGATGCGACGATGAGCGCACCAGGACCAGACCTCCGGATCCTTCAAGCAAACGAGCGGACGCTGCTCGCCTGGGTTCGCACCGGGTTGACGTTGATGGCCTTCGGTTTCGTCGTGGCGCGGCTGATCGTGTGGCTGCGTATCGAGCACCCTGAACAAGACGGTAGCGCCATCGGGGCGTGGCTCGGCATCGCCGTCGCAGCAGTCGGAACGGCGTGTCACGTCGTGGGCGCCCTTCGCTTCGTATCGGCACGCCGTGCAATCCTCGACGGCCGTTCGATTGAACCCGGCGCTGCCGCACCGGTCGCGATCGCTCTGGCCGTGACGCTCGCGGGCGTCGTCGGAGTGGCATACCTTGCGTTCACCGCGGGCTGAGGGTGATCCGCCGCGGTACTGACCCGTCGCGTCCATCCGCCGAACGCAGGCGGCATCCGCGACTCCGAGGCACGTAGCGGAGGTCTGCTATGAAACTGGATGACCGAGCACGGCCCAGATGCCGACCCGACGCCGCGCCTTCGCCCCCGTCGCATCATCCCGGTTCTCGGCGCAGTCGCCGGGGCCGCCGCCGGCTTTGCCTACTACTGGTTCCTAGGCTGCGATAGCGGTTGAGTCTCACAATCGAACCCAGTGCTGACCACCAGTCTCGGTGCGGCGCTGGGTCTCGTGGCGGCCGTGAGTCGCTGAAACGATATGTGCTGTCGGCAGTCCGCAGCGTGTCTCCAGTCCTCTGCGCCGGAGGGGTGTTGGTGTTGGGTGTGCGCCTCCGCTCCGTGCAGGCGCGCATCCGGGGCGAGCCGGCCCACGTTGGTCGACACCGGCGAAGGAGATCGTTTCGCTCGACCATGCGCTCTTCGGCCATTCCGACATCCGCCTGGTGGACGGCGAAAAGCTCACGATCGGCGGGCTCGTACTCCAAGCCCTGCACACCCCGGGGCACACGCCCGAAAGCACGTGCTGCGCGGTGTATCTGAACAGATCTCCGACCGCGCATGGGGAGTCCTGACCGGCGACACGTTGTTCATCGGCGACCGGACGCACGGAGGACCCTACCGGACCCGCGGAAGACCCGCGAGAACGCCGGTCTTCTGTTCGATGCGAGCCTCGATCGCGCTCGCCGTGCCCTTCGTCGCGGTCGCGCGATGTCGCGGTCGCGTCGGTCTGCGCCCGGGCCGACCCGATGTCGAGTGGGCCGCGAATCGCGACCGCACCACCGAGAACGTGAGGCATCCCTCGGCGGGCCGTGCGCCCGCCTCGATGAACTGCCGAGTGAGGAGCCGCAAAGGATGCGCTCTGAAGTTTGCTGAGCCGGGGCGGTCTGCGGGCGTGGCACGGGTGGTGCAATTCCGATCCCCATGGCCACACTCATCAAAGAATCCCTGGATCACGATCACGCCGGCGCTCGCTGGATCGTGCCGTTCCTCGCGGTGATGGTCGCGATGGTGCTGTTCGCATTCGCGATGCTGGGG
>JACCYD010000011.1 GCA_013696695.1 Deltaproteobacteria bacterium
GTGCGACGTCGATCTGTCGAACGAAGCGTTCCCATTCCGCTGTGCCCGGGAGGTCGGCATCGGCTACGCGCGCGCCCTTTGCGTGCGAATCACGTACCTCGGCGAGCTTGGCTACGAGCTGTACATCCCGTCGGAGCAGACGCTGCACGTCTACGACCGGCTGGTCGAGATGGGCGAGAAGGTCGGCCTCGTGCATGCGGGCCTCAAGTCACTCGCGAGCCTGCGCATGGAGAAGGGCTATCGCGACTACGGCCACGACATCGACAACACCGATACGATCCTCGAGGCAGGCCTCGGCTTCGCGGCCGATCTCAAGAAGCCGGGTGGCTTCCTCGGCAAGGATGCAGTGGTCGCGCAAAAGGCGGCGGGCCCGCTGAAGAAGAAGCTCGTGCAGATCCTCGTCAAGGATCCGCAGCCCATGCTGTTCCACGCCGAGATCGTGCATCGCGACGGCAAGCCCATCGGCTATCTCCGCGCGGCGTCGTACGGTCACACGCTCGGCGGCGCGGTCGGGCTCGCGATGGTCGAGGCCGACGTGCCGATCGACGGGAAGTGGCTCGAGGCCGGGCGCTGGGAAGTCGACATCGCGGGCACGCTGTATCCGGCGATCGCGTCGCTGAAGCCGCTGTTCGATCCCGAGAACAAGAAGATCAAGGCATGAGGCTGTTGCTCGTCGGCCTCATCGCCTGCGGTGGCGGCGGAGATCCGCTCGAGGTCAACCTCGACACCGGCGTGATCGTCGGCGTCGAGCAAGCGGGCGACGTGCGCGCGTGGCTCGGTGTTCCATACGCCGCGCCGCCCGTCGGTGAGCTGCGCTGGAAGCGGCCGCAGCCCGTCGCGCCGTGGGACGGCGTGCTCGAGACCGTGCAGGTCGGCATCCAGTGCCCGCAGACATTCTCGATCGGCGGCCCCGGCGGCGACGAGGACTGCTTGTTCGTCAACGTGTGGTCGCCGAGCGGCGCGTCGAAGCTGCCGGTCATGGTGTGGCTCCACGGCGGCGCATTCATCTTCGGCAGCGGCGGCGACTCGTATTACTCGGGACGGCACCTGGCCGAGACGTACGGCGTCGTCGTCGTCAACGTGAACTACCGGCTCGGCGCGTTCGGATTTCTCGCGCATCCGGCGCTGACGAGCGAAGACCCCGGGTATCCGTCGTCGGGAAACTACGGGCTCGAGGATCAACACGCCGCGCTCGAGTGGGTGCAACGCAACGCAAAGGCGTTCGGTGGTGACGCATCGCGGGTGATGCTGTTCGGCGAGTCCGCGGGCGGATTCAGCGCATGTGCGCACTACGTGTCGCCGCGCACGAGCGGGCTGTTCCACGCCGCGATCTCGCAGAGCGGGCTATGCGGCAGCAAGATCACCGAGCCAACGCTCGCCGTCGCCGAGGCGGCGGGTGTGAAGACCGTCGAGGCGCTCGGCTGTCCGGGCACCGGACCGTCGGCTGCCGCGTGCATGCGTGCGAAGTCGACGGACGCGCTGCTCGATGCCACCGAGATCACGCCGCCGAACATGCAGCCACCGGGTGGGCCGTTCTACGTCGGCGGCGAGAACGTGCTGTCGACGATCCCGAACGTCGACGGTGTGGTGATGCAGCAGACGCTGCGCGCGGCGTTCACCGGCGGGGACTTCGCGAAGCGCCCGCTGATCATCGGCACGAATCGCGACGAGGGCACGCTGTTCCACTCGTCGTTCTTCGCGATGGAGGTCACGAGCGACGCCGAATATCGCGCGGCGATCGAGCGGCGATTCGGCGCGGCGAATGTCGATGCGATCGCCGCGCAGTATTCGATCGAGAGCTACCCGTCGCCGAATCGCGCGCTCGCCGAGATCACGGGCGATGCGTTCTTCGTCTGTGCGACCCGGCATGCGGCACGCGGCGCCGCACGTGCGGGTGCGCCAGTCTATCTCTACAGCTTCGAGCGCACGCCCGAGACCGCGTTCCTCGCCGACCTCGGCGCGTTTCACTCGAGCGAGATCCCGTTCGTGTTCGGCACTGACGGTGCGTTCCCGCTGTCCCGCGTCGGTGCGGGTGGTGCGCCGGTCGCGGACGCGGTGCAGCAGATCTGGACGCAGTTCGCAGCGACCGGCACACCGGGCGCCGATTGGCCGCGCCACGACGAGGCGAGTGACCAGTACCGCATCCTCGATGCGCCGATGTCGACCGCGACCGGGCTCAAGGCCGAGCGCTGCGTGTTCTGGGATTCACTCGTCTTGCCGTGACAGATTTCCGAGGCAGCTCCTCGGAGGTCCGGCTAGTTAGGCAGGGCACACCGCTTGCTTTAGCGACCCTCCATGAAATCGATCGCTCTTGCACTCGTCCTGTTCGGTACCGCCTGCGCCACCGATGGTGATCCCGAGGTCAGCTCCAAGCCGAAGCAGCTCATGCAGACGTCGGGCACGCCGACGCTGACGCTGTTCGTCTCGAACCAGTCGCTCGACAAGACGCTGGTCGACCTCCAGGTCTCGATCGACGGCACGCTCGCGGTCAGCGGCGACTTCAACGTGTTCTCCGGTCACGACGGCGAGGACTGCGGCGGACCGTTGCTGCCGCAGCACAACTGGTACG
>JACCYD010000018.1 GCA_013696695.1 Deltaproteobacteria bacterium
AGCCGACGTTGAACGCGGCGAGCGCGATGTGCCACTCGCCGAACCGTTGATAGAGATCGCGGAAGTAATCCATCTGCGCGATCGTCGAGCGATACGGATCGCGGCGCTCGTCGACCCAGCGATCGCGGCGCAGCCCGTAGATCCGCGCGGCCTCGGGCATGAACTGCCAGAGCCCGAGCGCACCGGCGCGCGACAGCGTGTTGGGGTCGTACGACGATTCGATCATCGCGACGTAGAGCAAGTCCTCCGGCAGCTTCGCCTTGCGGAGCTGCGCGACGATCAGATCGCGATAGCGGCCTTGATCGCGGAGCCAGCTCGCCATGATCGAGCGGCCGCGCGGGTCGTCGCGATAGAACACGAGGAAGTCGGCGAGCCGTTGGCTCCACCGGATCGGGAGATCCGGCAGCGCGAGCTGATCGAGCCACGGCGCATCCGGGCGCAGCTCGCTCGGCTTCTTGACGATGCGCGGCTTGCCCGCTTCGAGCTTGCTCGTCGCGGGCGAGCGTTCGGATGAAATCCATGGATCGCGCCCCGGTGGCGGGATGCGCTCCATCTCGAACTGCCGGAGCACGTCGTCTGGCGACTCGCAGTCCTCCCCGACCGGGCAGCCTCGTACGTTGCGGCGATGATCGAGCTGCTGCGTCAGCTCGGGTTCGCTCGGCTTGACCGGAGGCGCGGGTTGCGTACCGGTCGTTGTCGGGTCGGCGAAGGAAGCGCCGAAGCCCGAAAGCCAGAGCACGGCGATTCCTGCTGCGGCGGTTCGTCGCATCGGCCTGAACATAGGCGCCCGCAGTGCTCGCAACCAAGTTTTCGAGGCGGTTTTCCTACCTGCGGAGCAAGAGTGCTAGGCTGCGAACCACCAAGCCCCTGGAGAATCCATGCCCGGAATGGGCGAGCTAGTCATTATCCTCCTCATCGTCCTCGTCGTTTTCGGCGCCAACAAGCTGCCGGCTATCGGCGACGCGTTGGGCCGGAGTATCAAGAACTTCAAGCGGTCATCGAAGGTCGATGACGACGACAAGAAGGACGACGACGCGGATTCCAAAGACAAAGGCGACGCCAAGCTGCTCTCGGCCAAGCCGCAGAATGCGCTCGATAAAGCCACCGCCTCGAAGGACAAGACCGATGACGGCGAATGGGAAGAAGTCGTCGTCCGTCGCAAGAAGAAGCCTGCCGCCGGCGAATGAAGCTGGCGCTCGCCATCGTGCTGCTGTGCTCGTGCAGCAAGCGTGATCAGGGCGAGCCGTGTGACGACGACACCGACTGCAAGTCGGGCTACGTCTGCTTTCGCGGCGCCTGTTCGACCACGAAGACGCGCGAAGCCACCCTGAACGCGCAGTCGGGCGTCGGCAGCGCACCGGGGGAACGCCCGATCGTCAGCGGCGAACGCGTTCGCGTCCGGGTCACGAACGGCGAAGGCGTCATCTTCGCGGCGTGTACGGCGACGGAGCGGTTGGTCGGCGGCGGTTGCCACGGCGGTAACAACTGCGCGAGCGAATCGGGCTGCAGCTACCTGCGCAGCTATCCGGCCGGGTTCTCCGCCGACGACACGCTCGGCGCGCGGTGGATGTGCAACGGTGCCGAAGGCACGATGGTGGCGTACGCGCTGTGTCAGGAAGCGACGACGGCGGTGGTGCCGATGATCGCACCCGTCGACGCGAGCGTACCTGCCGACTAAGCCTGCGGTCGACGCAGCGACGTCGCGCGCACCTCGGCGGCGTGCGTGCGCAGCGGCTCCGGTAGCGATGGATCTTCGGCGAGCTCGGCGAGCTCGTTCGCGCGCAGCGTCGTCGCGATCCGGATCGCATCGGCGAGCGGCGTCGATGGATTGAGGACGAGCGCGCGCTTCACGGGATGCCGCACCGACCACCGCGGATGCGCCGCGATCTTCGCGAGCGAAGCGGGTACCGCCGGCCGCATCGCCGCCATCTTCACGATGTCGCCCTCGGTGACGTGCGGGTTGTCGAGCAGGATCGCGACCACCATCGGATGGGGATCGCGCAGGAGCAGCCCGATCTGCTCGCGATCGGGCGTGCGCGCCGCCGCCTTGCGCTCGCCGAGCGTGAGCGGCCTGCCCGCCGGCCGCAGCGGCCGCTCCGGGCCGAGCTGCTTCTTCAGCGCCACCGGGATCTCGACCGCGGGTGACGTGGTAAGGAACAGCCGCGCGATCGCCGGCATCCCGAGCTCGATCGCTGCGGTGTAGAGCGCCTGCTGGGTCTGGTAGGCCAGGCTCGGTTCGGCCACGGCGTGGGTGATCGCCTCGAGCGCGAGGAGGGCATCGACGTCACCGTGCTGCTGCGCTCGGGTGACGATGGTGGCCAGCGTCTGCACCCATTCCTCGGGGTCGCCCTCCGCGAATGCCTCCACGAGGGCCAGCACGCGCATCCGGGTGTCCAGAATGGCTTTCAGTCGCGCGACGATGTGGTCGGGGCCCACGACCTTAGTGTGCCCGAACTCGTGGACCCGTTGAGGTCATGGCGCGGTGCGTGATACCCTTGATTTCCTTGAGTGCCGCACTGCGGCTACCGGAGGATTTCGATGCCGGAGACTCGGATCATCAAGCGATACGCGAATCGCAAGCTCTACGACACCGAGCATAGCCGGTACGTCACCCTCGATCAGATCAGCGAGATGATCCGCGCCGGCGACGACGTGAAGATCGTCGACAACAAGACCAAGGAAGACCTGACCACGGTCACCTTGGCGCAGATCATCTTCGAGGAAGAGAAGAAGCAGCGCAGCTTCCTCCCGCTCGGCGCGATGCGAAACATCATCCAGTCGGGTGGCCAATGGATCGCCGAGGCGCAGCGCCGCGTGCAGAGCATCCTGACCGGCAAGAAGAAGAACGAGGACGGCACGGATGCCGTCGACGACCCGAGCGAAGATCAGACGGTCGACAGTCAGCCCGTCGACGAAGCGATGGTCAAGAAGCGCTCGCTCGCGTCGCTTCGCGAGTGGGTCGACACCTCGAAGCACAAGCTCGACGAGTGGCAGAAGCAAGTCGATTCGAAGATCCGCACCACGATCGACGGCATCTCCACCGCGATCACGCCGTGGTCCTCGGTGAACAAAGATGTCCGCAACCTCGCGGATCGGATCTCGGAGCTCGAAGCGAAGTTGCGCGAGCTCGAGGCGCACGAGGAGCGCGTAGCGCCCGCTGCCACGACGACGCCGCCGGCCGACGTCCCACGCAGCTAGCTCGCGACGCTACTCGAGGTCTTTGTGGAAGCTCGTCGTCTCGCCGGCCTTGACGACGACCGGGAACGCCGACTTCGTCGTGCCGTACGAGAAGCCGATCTTGTGACGACCCGGCGATAGCTTGAGCTTGGTCGGTGTCGACAGACCCGTATCGGTGCCGTCGACAGACAGCTTTGCCTTCGGTTTGCTGGTCACCATGACGTAGCCGTCCTGCACGGAGCCCGCGCGATCGGCCGGGTTGTCCTCGGGCGGCATCTTGTCTGGCGGCTTCGGCTTTGGCTTGTCGGCCGGCTTCACCTCTACCGGTACCGGCTTGGGCTTGTCGGCTGGCTTGACCTCTACCGGCACCGGCTTGGGCTTGTCGGCCGGCTTCACCTCTACCGGCACCGGCACCGGCTTTGGCTTGTCGGAAGTCTTCGCGACGATCTCCGCCGAGCCCTTGCCCGCGTCGGCCGTCTTCGCCGAGCCGCTGCCCGCATCCGAGCCTTTGCCCGGGTCCACCTTCGTCGCATCGGACCCCTTGCCGGGCTCCTTCGCCGAGCCAGAACCAGTGGCCGATCCGGAACCTGAACCAGCAGCCGCTGCCGGCGCTGCGGAGCCTGAACCGGAACCGGATCCAGATCCGGAGGTGGCCGCGAGCTGACAGCTGACGACCGTGGTCTGACCCGCTTCGAGCTCGAGCTCGCGCTCGCAGACCTGACCGTCGCGCGCGACGATCCGGACCGTGCGCTTGCCTGCGTTGATCGGCAGCGAGTCGCCGTTCTTGACGACGTGCTCTGCGCTCTTGTTGCCGTCGAGGAACAGCTCGGCCTCGACCGGCGGCTGGAGCTCGATCTTGAGCGTCGCGATCGTGCTCGTCGTCGCGCTGCCGCTCGAGGGCGAATCGTCGGAGTCGAGGATGAAGAACTTCACCGCGAGGAAGCCGCCGAGCACGACCGCCGCGATCGCCACACCGATCGCGACATCGCGACCGATCGACGACTTCTTGCGACCCTCGGCTTGTGCCGGTGCCTCGAGGGGCGCGACCGCGGCCGTCTGGTTGTATTGCCCGTACCCCTGCATCGGCCCCGAGCCTTGCTGGAGCTGTGGATAGTTCCCGGCGCTCGGATACCCGGTCTGGTTCTGCCCGGGCATCTGTCCCGATGGATGCGCCAGCATCTGTGGATGCGACGGGTTCATCGGGTGCGCCTGCATCTGCGGCTGCGAGGGATTCATCATCGGGATCGGCCCCGATGGATTCATCGTCGGCATGCCCTGCGGCGTCATGCCTGGGCCATTCCCATTCCCATTCCCAATGCCCGGCATCTGCGCTTGCGACGGATATCCACCCGGCGTCTGGCTCGCGCGATATGCCGCCTGATACGCGGCGAGCTCCGGCGGAGCCACCGCGCCCATCAGCGTCTTGCCTTGCGCCGAGCCCTGCGCGCTCAGCGCGTTCATCGGCTGAGGTGGCGTGCCTGGATTCGCTGGTGACGGGTAGCCTTGTGCGGTTTGCGGCGGCGGCGTGTTCGCATACGGCGTGGGCGTGGTCGGTCCCGAGGGACGCGCGAGGTTCGGGTAGTTCTGCGCGAACGCATCGCGCCCTGCATCCATCGGTGGCGTCGCGATGTCGTCGCCGGAGTGGCCACCCTTCGGCGGCGGTGCACTCGCGCTCGGCTGGCGGCCGTTCCCAGCGCTCGATGGCGCGCGGCCGAGCGGCGGCGGCTTCGGCGGACGCGTCGTCGGCGCCGACGGGCGTGCAGCCACGGGTGCGATCGCCGGCATGATCGGTTTTCCGTTGCTGTCGATCTCGCCGAAGATCTCCGTCGGTGCTTCCTCGCCGAACTCGCCGTCGTCTTCGCCTTCACTGGCGGAGCGTGGCGGGGTGGAGCCGCGCGCGGCCGGCGATCCCGGCGCGGGACCGACCGCCGCATTTGCGGCAACCGCGGCTTCGAGCTCCTCGAAGCTCGGACCACCGAGTTGCGTGGCGTCACCTTCCGGCGCGCCCGCTTCACCAAAGTTCTCGACGACGTCGGCCTTGGATTCGGCGGCCGGCACGTTGTTGATGAGGCCGTCACGACCGACGCGCTTGTACTGCTCGAGGAGCTGGCGTTCCTTGTCGATCTCGCCCTGGAACACTTCCTTGAGCCAGCTCGACAGCGTCTTCGCCGTGAACACGACGTCCTGACTCATCAGGTACTGCTGGAGATCGGCCAGCATCTCGCTGCACCACTGGTACCGATCGTCGACGTCCTTCGCGAGCGCCTTGAGGATGACCTTCTCGACCGCCTCGGGGATGTTCGGATTGATCTCGCGCGGCGGACG
>JACCYD010000024.1 GCA_013696695.1 Deltaproteobacteria bacterium
TCCCAGGTCTGACTCACCGAGATGCGCGTCGCGAGACCGGCGAGCCGATCGTCGAGCACCGAGCGAATGCCGGCGGCGATGTGGCTCGGGGTCACCTGCTCGCCGCAGCGCTGCAGCACCGCGCAACCCGCGGCGTGAATCAGCGATGGCGCCAGCGGATAGAGCGTGGCGAGTTGATCGGCGAGCTCCGGCGTCACTTGCGGCAACGCGCGGCACCATAACCGCGCGCGCTGCGTTCCGGATAGCGCGGCCATCTCGACGTGACGCGGCGCGCGCTGCCACCGCCGCACGACCGGCCGCGTCGTGGTGGCGAAGCACAGGCCCGGCAGCTCGGCCTCGACCAGATCGAGGCGATCGGGAATGTCGCCGGCACCGACGAGTGCATCGAGGTTGCGGATCACCGGGATGGCTTCGAACAACGCACACTCGCGGGCGACGACGCGCAACTGGCGTGTCGCGCCATCTCGATCCCGCGCGATCGCGAGACCATCGATCAGCAGCACGCGCCGACCGTGGCGCCTGGCGAGTCCCGCGATCGCGGAGCGTCGACCGGTGCCGGCACCGCCTCGCACGATCACGAGCTCGTTCGCGGCGAACGCCTGCTCGAGCTGCTCGAGCGCTGCGCCGGCGATCTCCAGCTCGTCGACGTTTGCGGAGTCATCGTCGAACCGAGCGAAACGAACCTCGTCGTCAAGCCCCGTCTCCCCGTGGACGAGCGCGAGCACGCGACGCGATAGCTTGATCGTTCGCCGGTGCTCTGGCGCATCGGCCGTGGCGCTCTGCTCGACGAGCGCGAACTTGCGAAGGCGACCCTCGGCACCGAGCTCCTTCCAGGCAGCGAGGCTCGGCGCGACCCCATAGACCGCGCGCCGAATCGTATCGAGCGTCGGGTCGACGACCTCTTCGGTGTTGAGGTCGCGGATCCGGCGGCGCGCGATCGGACACAGCTCGTGCGCGATCAGCACCCACAACATGCGTTGCTCGGTCGCGCTGAGGCCGAACCGCTCGGCGAGCCACGACACCGGATACGTCGGCTCGGTGGCGATCGCGAGATGAAACGGCTCGGGGTCATCTCCGGCGCCTCGAGCCGAGGCCATCGCCCAGGCCACGCCCAGGACCTCGGTCGCCCGCTGCACCTCTGTCATCACGCGATCGACGTCGACTTGCATGACGAGCTCATCGCCCACGCGCGATCGCGGTTGCTACGAGTGTTGTTCTCTCGCTTGCGCGTCGACCTGCTCGCGCAGGTTCGCGGTCGGCTCGAGCACCACGAGCCGAGGCCTTGCGAGCTCGGCCTCGATGCCTTCGCGCTCGATGTGTCCGCGTGCGAACCCGGCCCTTGCCTTCGGTGTTGGTGCGGACGAGCTGGCTGCGGAGGCAACGTGCTGCTGCGCACGAGCTTCATGCTCGAGGGTCACGGGCCGATCACCACTTTGCGCGGCGCTCCGCCGCCCTCCACGTTGACGTACGCCAGCACCTGGTCGTGGGTCAGCTGCGTCACCGCCTTGCAAACCGTGTCGCTGACGTCGGTCACGTCGAAGCTGCCACCGGGAACGTCTACAAAGCGGCCTTTCATGTTCTCCCGAACGCCTTGAGCACGCCCCGCGGCGAGCAGCAGCACCACCTCGTTGCCCTTGCTCTGACGGCCGATCACACGGGCCTCGATCGCTTTCCCGACGGGCTTCGATGTCGCCTCGCACGAGATCATCACGTTGGTGTTGCCAGCGAGGTCCTCGGGCTTGAGGTGAAACGTCGTGATTGCCTTGGCGCGACCAATACCAGTCTCGGTGACCACGAAGCCAGAGTCGCGAACGTGCTCGATCCAGCCCTTGGCTCCCTTTAGCACCGTCAGGTCGGGATCGAGCTCGAGATCCAAGACGAGGCCGTGTCCCTGCGGATTCGTGCCCACGATCCTCGCAGTCACGCAGGCGTCATTCAGCCGGCTGCGATCACCCTGAGAGGGACCGGCCGTTGGTGGCTTCTTCGGTGGTTGGGTCTGGCGTGAAACTTCGGCAAGCGCTGGTTCCGACATGGTGAGTCCTTCGGCCGCTGTTGCATTGGTTGCGAGAGCATTTACAAACCGTTGATATTCCTCACCTGCTCGCGGGTTCCGGCACAGGGACCAACGCAACGTTCCCACCGGAGGTCACGATCAGCGCTGCCTTGCCTTCGAGCACCGCCACACCACGGACGTCGTCGGAGCTCGGTAGCCGGAAGAACTGGGGTTGGCGATCCTCGACCCAGATCTCAGCCACGCCGTCGCGACTCGCCGCGAAGATCCAGCGCCCGTCATCGAGCAGCGCGCCGCCGCCTTTGACCCCGACCGGCGCGCGAAATACCTCCCGACACCGGTCCGTGCATCGGTAGAGCGTCGACTCGTGCGATTCCACCAGACTCACCTCCCCGCGGCAGTCGAGCGTCGTGCTCAGAGCCGACGATGGGACACGCATTGCTCGAGTCGATTTGTCATCGACGCGAAACAGCGTCGATCGATCGAGGGTCCACATGACACCGCCCTGGTGGCACGTGTGTCCCTCGACCCGGAACGGCCACCACGAGTTGATTGCGAGCTCGTGAACCACGGTCCCGTGCCGAGGTGAGATTCGATGCACGAAGAGTCGCGCGCGATCTCGAAGCAAGATCTCGATGGTTCCGGTGCGGACGTCTTGCCAGGTTTGCAACACGCGACCGGGAACACGATGGGATTTCCATCGAGCGCCATCGGACGAGGTTCGCAGCTCGTACGCAGTTCGACCGTCGTAGTACGCGACGACTCGGTGCGGACCGTCGTCACCCGCTGCGATCACGTTGTCGTTCGGAACCGACCACGTGCCCGAGGGAAGGCCTGCGATGGTCTCGCGACCTGTCACGATCTGGGTCTCGCGGGTGAGCGAGTCGGCCACCAGCAAGTCGCCTTGCATGCTCCTGGACTCGATGATGCCGCCGCGATAA
>JACCYD010000073.1 GCA_013696695.1 Deltaproteobacteria bacterium
GGCTGATGCCGGAACGCTTCGTGCCCGACGTCGTCGTGCCGTCAGGCTTCATGTGCTTGCCGAAACCGACCGCGGTGCAGTTGGTTCCCGCCACGGGTACCGCACCGGTGTTGACCGGTAGCGGGTGACCGTTGCGAACCGGTGTGGCGAGGTGGAGCAGCGCCAGATCTCTCGTCGGGTGCGAGAACGTGCGATCGACGGTGAACGGGACGAAGTTGGTGCCGTCCGAGCCGACGCTGAACATCATCGACGAGCCGAGGCAGTGATTTGCGGTGAGGACGAAGCCGGGCGAGATCAGGGTCCCGGTACAGATCGTGTTTTTCGAGAGGTTCGAGACCAGGCCGACCGAGGGAAAGTCGGCTTCGAGTTGACCTCCCTGAATCTCCGACTCTGCGGTCTCTTCGAACGGATCGTCGGGCGCGTCGAGTGCGCAGGCGGGGACACAAGCGAGCTGAATGAGAAGCCAAGACAGGAGAAGGTTGTTCTTCATGGTGACGCCGCGCTGTGCAGCGGTCGTGCCTCACACGAAGCTCGCTGGCTCGAGCCGGATCGCGCAGTTGTCGGCGATCTCGCAGCGGCGTCGACGTAACACCCGGCGTAACGTGACACTCGACGTGACAGTGCCTCGCGTGAGGCGAACGCAAAAAACCGCGAGCGCGGTTTCGCGTCGCGGCCTAGCGGGGCCTAGCGGTTATCGAGTTGGTGTTATCGAGTTGTCGAAGCGTGTAGATCAGGTGCCGCAGAACCCGACCGGTCTCGCCTGCCACCTATTGAGGATCCACACCAGAACGAAGCCTTCCTGACCGCCGGTGCACTTCGTATTCGCCGCGGCGACGCAGTCCGAGGTCCAACCGTTTGCGGTGCAGCAGCTCTCGTTCTCGAGGCAGACCTGGAGCGTGCACCCGGTGTCGAACTTGTCGAGGCCGGCGCCGACGGTGCACTCGTTGTGCGACGCCGTCTGGCTTGCTGGTGAACAGACCTGCTGCGCCTTGGCCACGCACGACGAGTCCCAACCACCACCCTGCGGATCGGTGCAGTGCGCGTAGGTGTAGCCAGCGGTCCAGGTCCACTCGGAGTATTTCACCGCGTTCGTGCACGAGCTGCAGCTCTCGTGCAGCCACTTGCCGACCATCTGCTCGCTATGTGCGCAGGCCGGCGTCGAATCGATGCTGACAGCCGGGATCGACCACTCGGCTGCTGACGAGGTGCACGCGGAGTTCTGCCCGACGCTCGTGCAGCGGTTGTAGGTCGCGAGTGCATCGTCGGTCGACAGATAGAACCGTCCCGGGCAGCCGGTGGTCGTGTTGTTGATCGTCGCCGCTTCCTCGTAGCGCGCGTGGTCGATGAACTTGGCGCCGTACTTGTCGAACGTCGACTCCCACACGAACGCGGTGGCGTCGAAGTCAAGCAGCACGCTGTTGCGCGTTCGCGGCACGAATCCGCTGCCGTTGGGGAGCTTGTAGTCGTAGACGTCGACGAGCGTGCCGTCGCGCGTGAACGAGTTGCCGTTCGCGCAGTAGTCGGCGGTCGCCCCGCGGATACACGCCTGGTGGTAATCGGCGAGCGCGGTGGTGACGCCGTCGGACTTGCGGGCCGAGCCGAATGGCCGGTAGCCCCAACGCGCGCACTTCGCGATCGTTCCGGTGGTGCACGAGAACGTGAAGCTCGTCGAGTCGGCGGTGTACCCGCCGGTGGCGCTCCAGGTCCCCGCGAGCGCGAGCGACGCCTCGCCGTTCTCGCAGAACGTGAGCGGAGCGCCGTTGGCGTCGAACACGTCGGCGAGCCGGACGTCGTAGGTCCACAGGTCGCTGTTGACGCGACAGCCGTTCGGGTTATCGCAGATCTCGCCGAGCGGACTCTCCGTGCTGGGCGGGCTCTTCGCCTGGTAGGCGACGAACGTGGCCGTGGACGCGCCGTCGAGCTTGTGCATCGCGAGCGAGGTGTCCGCCTTGACTGCTCCGATTGTTGTCGAGGTCGCGCCGATCTTCACCGAGCCCGTCATGGCATTCCCGGCTTCGTCGAGGAAGCTCGCTGGGAATGTGAGGCCGGCGAGCGGGCTCGGCGCGGTCGCGAGATTGATCGTCGAGCACGAATTCAGCTTCGTGCGCGTCGAGTTCCAGGTGCAGATCTTGTTCGGGAACCGCTGCTGCCAGTTCTTTCCCTTCGGCGTCCACACGACCAGCGCGGTGCCATCGACCGTGGCGTTCGACGCGGACACGGCGCCGAGCGTGGCGCCCTGATAGCGGGTGCCTTGATAGCGAGTGCCCTGATAGCGAGTGCCCTGATAGCGGGTGCCCTGACCAACGGTGCTGGCGGATTCGACGCTGCTCGTTTCGGGCTCGACCTCGTCTGTCGAGACGCACGACGTGGACACCACAAGCACGACCGACCATCCACACAGTCCAAGCTTCATATTGCGCGAGTTCATATCACTGACTCCGAGGCAGAACCTGCCGAAACAAACGAGCGCGTGGGCGGACCTGCAGGAACTGCAAGCCGCCTCACGCGCTGTTCAAGAGGTTTGGAATTGGCTGAGGGAAAGGCGCTAGCGCCAGATCAGGCTGTCGGGGCTGACGATGCTGTTGGGGCCGACGATGCTGTCCGGGCTGACGATGCTGTTGGGGCCGACGATGCTGCTGTAGGCGACCAGGTTGTAGTAGCCAGCGCCGTTGACCTGCGCGAGCTGGGCCTGGTCGAGCGTCTTGGATGCGATGTTCTGCTTGCTGAGCTTCTTCATGATTCGTGACCTGTGCAGCGAGCGTGCCGGTCGATCCTCGCGATAACCGCGTGATCGTTGGTGAACCTGACCCTGCTTCGTCACCGGACCACGTCACACGCGGCGTAACGTGACGGCGACTGTTACGGGACGTCCGCGCAGAGCCGCAGCCCCGTGTGGAGATGACGGAACGTCGCCGGTATCTCCTGCCGGTTCGCGAGATGAGCGGTCATCGAGTCGGTGTAGAAGCCGCCGCCGCGCATCACGTAGCCCTCGCCGGTCGCGAGCCGCGTGATCTCCCAGACGTTGCCCGAGGTATCGAGCAGGCCATGCGGGCTGATCGAGACTGGATGCGAGCCGACCGCGTCGGGGCCGAACCCGCCGTCCTTGCGGTTGTACGTCTCGTCGATATTGGCTTCATCACCGGCGAGCTTGTCGCCATGTGGAAATGGGCGGCCGTCCGCGCCACGCGCAGCACGTTCCCACTCGCGCTCGGTACACAGCCGGGCGTGCGGAACCTTGCCTGTTCGCGCCAGCCACGCGGCGAACGCCTCGGCATCGCGTGGCGAGATCGCCGCCACCGGGAACACCCGCCAGTCCTGGCTCACCCGGCGCGCTCGTTCGCGATACTCGAGCTGCGAGCCGGCCGCGACGCGATACTCGATGCTCGAGGGGTTGATCTGGATCTCCCAGCCCGCCCGCGTCTGCGCGAGGGCAAGTGACCCGGGGACGCCCGGAGCCGGTTGCGAGCTGTCGAGGTGAGGGACGCGCTCCTTGCGCTCGTCGGCGCCGACCGCCTCGAGGAACTCGATCCACTGCGCGTAGGTGACCTCGTTGCGCGCGATCAGATAGCTGCCGGTCGACAGCTCGTGCATCGGTGCCGTGATGAAGAACCGCCGCAGGTAATCGTCGTCGCGGCTGCCGTACAGAAACCGGCCAGCGGGAATCACGATGAACCCGTCGGGAATCGCCTTTGCCAGCGGTAGTGAGAGGTCGAGGCGCCGGTGCTCGCCCGGCGCGATGACGAACGGGGACTGGATCTCAGCGCGTCCCGGCGCGCGCGCGACGAGCGCGTGGCTCCCCGGCTCCAAGCTCCCGCCTGCGAAGACCGCGCCGTCGATCGAGAGCTCCATCGACGGTGGATCGAGATGCAGGTCGAGCGTGCCCGGCGCCGACAGCCGCGCGGCGAATTCGCGATCGGAGTCATAGAGCGACAGCCGCGACTTGAAGTCGGCCGCTTCGGCATCGCGGTGATCGCGGGTCGCGAGCTGGAGTCGCTCGAACGTGACCTCCGATAATTTGCGACGAACGTCGTCGCGCGAGGTGTCGAGCAGAAACGCAGCCTCGAGGGAGCGTGCGGCCTCGGCGTACTGGGTCCGCGCTTGATCCGAGAGCTCGCTCGCCGGTTTCCACAGCTGCTCGCCGCCTTCGATGTCGCCGGCATCGAACCGCGCGAACGCTTCGCGTCGCTGCCGGGCACCCGCGGTCTCGGCGACGCGCGCGAGCTCCAGCGTGCGATCAGCGGCAGCGACGCCCACGCCGATCCGCTCGTCGAGATCGCGTCGTGCGATCATTCGCGCGCCGCCGTAGAACGCCGCGATCGCGATCGGAACCGCGACCATGATCGCGCGCCGCATGTTCGTTCGTCTGCGGATCGCGCGCAGCGACGCACGCACGAACGCACGTTCGTCGGCGGTGAGCTGCTCGCCGTCGAGCGCGCGCAGATCGGCAAGGTGGGTGGCCTGCCACAGCCCCGCAGTCGTGCGCTCGAGGCGCAGCCACTCGGCCACCGCGATGGTCAACCGTCCGCGCACCTGGACGAGCTGGAGGTCTTCCGACAACCAGCCCGCCAGCGTGGGCCAGCCGACGATCAGCACCTCGTGCGCGAGCTCGTAGGTGGCGTCATCGGCGACGACCAGTCGGCCGCGCACCAGCGCATCGAGCGCCGGTCGATCGACACCCGAGAGACTGCTCGCGTCGAGCTTCAGTCGCGTCCGCTCGGGCGATACCAGCCGGAGCAAGATGCTGCGCGCGGCTTCGCGTTGCACGGGCAACAGCGCTTCGATCACACCGTCGGCGTGGCGCGCGAGTGCACCGGCGACGCCACCGGTCGAGCGATACGCCGCCTCGCGCAGCCGGCGGAAGTGGCGATCGCGCAACTCCCACAACTTCTCGGCGGTGAATGACAGTAACGCGAGCGCGGCCGGGCGCCCGACGACATCGGCGACCATGCGCGTCGGAAGCTCGCGATCGTCAAACTCATAGCCGACGCGCCGGCACGGTTCGGTGACGATGCGAACGAGGTCGGTCTCGCCCGGAGTAGCGAGCAGGAACAAGCCGTCGGCGATCGCTTCGCGCACCTTCGCGAGCTCCTGCGTGCGGACCAGAAAGTCATCGCGCAGCGTGATGATCACGCGGACCGGATCTTCGGGGGCGCGAGCGGCCCCGGCAAGCGCACCGGCGAACGCGTCGCGGACCTCGGGATCGCGACACATCGTGAACAGCTCCTCGAGCTGGTCGATCACGAGCACGCGACCTCTTCCGTCCGCCGTAGCGGCGCGCAGGAGTCGCCCCGCGGTCGCGGGATCGC
>JACCYD010000172.1 GCA_013696695.1 Deltaproteobacteria bacterium
AGCCGACTCGGCTCGACGCTGTGCCCCCGCGCTTGAACACCGTACCCGACTCGTCCCGTCGTTAACGGTCAGGTACAGCCGCAGCACTTACCGTGCGCGGCTGTGCAGCTAGCGTTTCCGCTCGCGCATTTTTCGCTGGCCCAGACATCGGACGCGAGCTCCTTCGCGATCTCGCAGATCTTGCTCGCGCTATCGCAGATCGAATCTGCGAGCACGCAGTGATCTTTGCAGACCTGCACGGCGCTGCGTTTGCACGCAGGGTCATCGGTCGGCTTCACCGCGAGCGTTTGCATCGTCGCGCACGGTGGCTGCGGACACACGGCCAGCGGCGGTGGCTGAAGCTCGAGCTTCGCGAGCTCGGCGACGATCTGATCGTCGAGCTGCTTGATGCGATCGCGTGGGCTTCCCGGCATCACCGACGGCTCCGCGGACGATTGCGGAGCTGCGGTCTTCATCGCGCTCTTCGAGCCACCACACGACACGACCGCGGCGATCGCGACGCCGACGAACAACGCTGCGAGGGTTTCCTTCATGGCGTCACCGGTGGCGAGGTTGGATCCACGGGCGCGATCTGTGGCGGCTTCGCGCTGCAGTTGCAGCACCGCTGCTTCGCTTCGCGACACGATGCCTTCGCGCTCGTGCACTTCTCCTGTGCGCGATCGTGCTCGCCGAGCTCGTCTGCGATCTTGCAGATCAGCTCGGCGTTCTCGCAGATGTGCCCCGACAGCGTGCAGGTGTCCTCGCACGGCTTCGGCACGCGATGGTTGTCAGCGCACACGCGCTTCGCATCGTTCACCGTCTTGCCGCGGTACTCGTTGAGCATCGTCGCAGCCGGCTCGAGCCCCATGCCTGCCTCCGCGCGAAACTGCCGGATCTGCGTCCACAGCAGATTGATCTCGTTCATCTTGTCGAGGTGATTTCCGCCTGGACGATTGACCTGAGAGCAGGACAGCACGAGCGCCGCGATCGCGAGCCCGAGCGCGATCGCCTTCACCGCTGCTCCAGCTGCTTCTGCAGTGCCTCGTTGATCTTGATCGACTTGTCGAGCGCCTCGATCGCAGCGCGCTTCTCCTCGACGGTCTTCGGATCGTTGGCCGGGGTTGCGCTCCCCGGCGCGCTCGCGCGTGCGTAGTGGATCTCGCCCTTCACGGTGTAGAGGTTCGCGACGAAGAAGCTCTCGCGCGTCACCGCCGCCAGGCCTTCCTCGACCACCCTCATCGCCTCGTCCAGCTGGTTCTGGCTGACCAGCAAGCGGGCGAGCAATGCGCGTGCGTCGTTGCGGACGTCATCAGCCTCGGGCGCATTCGCCGGGAACCGGAGCGACAGGATCTGGCGAACCGATGCGATCGCTTCCGTGACCTTGCCATCGCTCATGTAGACCTTGGCCTTGTGGTGAAAATTCTTCGCCTGGCCGAGGGCGATCATGAGCTGCTCGTCGATGACATCGTCAGGTTGTGGGACGTTGGTCACGCTCTTGGAGGGCTTGTCGGGTGCTTCCGAGGACGTCGAGCACGACATCGTCGTCGCGCCGCCCGCGATGCCGATCGCGAATGCTGCGACAACGCCGAGCAACCACGTGCCTCTCCAAACAGGTTGCTTCATGGCGTTCACGGTTGTCCTCCGCGGCGAGCGAATCGCCGGTCGCGATAGCCCTCGAGCCGGTCGGTGAAGATGTGATCGATCCGCGAGCTGGTCTTCACCGTGGCTTGTCGCGCGCAGTCGAGGCCGACCACGCGGTCGCACTCGTTGATGATGCGCCCGATCAGCGGATCGGCCGGGCGTGACTTCCAGTGCAGCGGAGCTTCCGCGGTGGTGGGCAGCGGAGCCTGCGGTGCAGGCTTGCGAAGGAGAAGCATGATGATCGCGGCCGCGGCGATGGCGGAGCTGACACTCGCGACCGTCCACGGGAGCCAACGCCGCTTGATCGGAATCACCGGGGCGACGGTCGACAGGCTGGTCGATGCGCCACCACCGACGGCCTGGCGAAGGGCGTCCTCGACCAGCGAGCGCTGCTTGGTCGCGGACAGCTCCAGCGCACCGCTGGTGGCTCGAATCACCGTGGCGACTTCGAGCAGCGCGCGATCGTCGGACGACATCGCGGGCGGCATACGGCCACTCACGAGCGTCTTGTCGACGAGATCGGCGAACGCCTTCGCGTGAGCGCGCTCGGCCGCGGTCGGCTCGGCATCGGGATCCGGCACGGCTGCGTTCAGGAAATCTTCGTCGTCGCTCTTCATGAGGCACCTGCCAAGGGATCTCGATCACCGAACTGCTTGCGGAACGCGCGCACGGCGCGGAACAGGAGAACGTCGAACGTGCCGATCGTGACGCCGAGGCGCTTCGCGCACTCCTCGCGCGACAGCTCCTGAATCAACCGGAGCTCGATCGCGGTGCGATAGCGTTCTTGCAGGAGCCCCATCGTGTCCTCGATCCGGTCGCGATGTGCGCGACGCTCCTGATCGGCCATCAGCTGCGCGTCGGCATGCGATGCCGGATCGCTCTCGGACGGAACCTCGTGAGCCATCGCATCGGCGAGCCGGCGCGAGCGCTTCGACTGGCGATGGACGTCGAAGACCTTGTTGATCGCGATCTGGCGAAGCCACGGGTAGATCGACTTCCCCTGCCAGGTGAAGCGATTGATCTTCTCGACCGCGGTCGCGAGCGTGTCGCGAAGGACTTCCTCTGCGGACGCGGTGTCGCCGAGCCGCGGGAGGATCACCGTCCCGTAGAGCGGTCGGGCGTAGCGTTCGAGGATCGGTCTCATGGCGTCGAGGTTGCCCCGCTGTGCCTCCTCGACCAGACGCTGCTCCTGGTCGAGCTCACGTTGCTGATCGCCAGCTGGTTCGGAGGCCACGGACACCTATCCAACGCCGAGGAGTAGCCGCATCTTACAGGTCGCTCGCGCCTGGTCGGCCGGGCCCAGAACGCACCCCGTCATAGCGCACGGCGACCAGCTCGAGCCCCTGCGGCGGCGCGGTAATCCCAGCTTTCTTTCGGTCCTTCCATGCAAGGATCTCGGCTACTTGCCCGGGCGCCCGCTCTCCTGTGCCGACCTCGCTCAAGGTCCCGACCACGATCCGCACCATCATCCGCAGGAACGCGTTGCCGTGGAGGTCGACCACGATCAGGTCCTCCGGCGCGGGAGTGATAGCGATGTGGTCGATCCGGCGGATGGTCGTCCGGGCACCACACCCCGCAGCTCGAAACGCGGAGAAGTCGTGCTCTCCCAGGAGGACAGCGGCACCCGCGCGCATCGCGACAAGGTCGAGCGGATCGGGGTGGTGCCACGCGCGATCCCTCCACCGTGGAGATCGATCGGCGCGAGCAAGGATCGTGTAGCGATAGTGTTTTCCCGTGGCGGAAAATCGCGGGTGAAAATCTTCGGCCGCCTCCGTCGCCTCGACGACCGCGATCGAATCGGGGAGCATCGAATTCAGTCCACGGCGGATCCCGTGAAGCGGGATCGCGCGATCGGTATAGAAGCTGGCCACCTGTCCACGCGCATGCACGCCAGCATCGGTACGCGATGCACCTGTGAGCTTCACGTCGTGCTGTAGCAACGTCGCGAGCGCGTCTTCGAGATGCGCTTGAACGGTCGGGCCGTTGGCCTGACGTTGCCAACCGCTGAGCGACGTGCCGTCGTACTCGACGACGATTCGGACTTGCCGCACGACCGCGTTGTACCCTTTTGCTGTGAGAAAAAGGCCGAACTCACCGTCGGAGCCAGCACGTCCGGATGTGCGAACCGGCGACAGAGCGTCATCGCCCTGCGATTGATACCCACGTGATTCGGCGCGGTTCCAACTGTCTGGTCGGAGGACAGCTCGGCACGAGCGTTGCTGAACCCCCTGCATGCAATCAGCCCGCAGCCGCGGAGGAGCCCACTTCATGCGTAACGGATTCAAGCCTATCCTCGCCGCGATCCTCGCGTCGGCAGCGATTGCCGCCCCCGCACTGGCAGATGACCAACTGCCGGCGCAACCCACCGACGATCAAGTCCCGGCACCGCCCGCCGACGATCCGGTCCCGCCGGTCCCGCCGGCCCAGCCGTCGGATGCCGACACCGGCAAGACGCTTCCGCCGACCCCGGATCGCACCGTGCCGCCGCCGACGTTGACGTCGGATGCCGATCCGCCCCCGGTCGCGTCTCCCGACGTCGTGCCGCCCCCGGGCGGTATTGTCGAGCACGCTGGCGTGGGTGGCACGGTCGGTTACGGTCGCGCCGGTGTCCTCGAGCTCGGTGGTTCTGCCGGTCTCATGATCGCCCCCGACTTCCGCAACGTGAACATCGCGCCGTCGATCGGTTGGTTCGTCGCCGACAACCTCGAGCTGTCGGGAATCTTCGCGGTGTCGAACATCAAGGCGGGCGATCAGTCGTCCACCGTCCTCTCGGCGCTGATCGAGCCCTCGTACCACGTGCCGCTCGACCACACCACGTTCGCATTCCTCGGGATGGGCATCGGCTACGCCCACATCTCGAAGCTCGGTGGTGGTCTCGCAGTTGCCCCGCGCATCGGTGCGAACTTCCTCGTCGGCCGCTCGGGTGTTCTCACCCCGTCGCTGTCGTACGAGTGGACGACGCACGACGTGGACAGCACGCCGGTTGGTGAGATGCAGGACGTGACCATGGTCGGCGTTTCTCAGGCGCTGCGGATCAACATCGGCTACACGGCGATGTGGTAGTCGCGGTCCTGATC
>JACCYD010000226.1 GCA_013696695.1 Deltaproteobacteria bacterium
GACTTCGACGGTGCGAACACCGGGGCGATCTCGAACAACTCGTCGACCAACATCCTTCCCGCGTGGTCGCCGAGCGGCGCCATTGCATACACGTCGTTCATGCGCGGCAATCCCGATCTCTACGTCACCGGCGGCGCAGGTGGCCGACCGAAGCAGCTCGCGAAGTATCGCGGCATGAACACCGGCGCAGCGTTCTCGCCCGATGGCAGCAAGATCGCGCTGACGCTGTCGAAGGACGGCAACCCCGAGATCTACGTGATCAACGCGAGCGACGGCTCGGTCCTCAAGCGGATCACCGACAACCGCGCGATCGATACGTCGCCGACCTGGTCGCCCGATGGCAGCCAGCTCGCGTTCGTCTCCGATCGCAACGGCGGTCCGCAGATCTTCGTGGTGTCCTCGAACGGCGGCGGTGCCACGCAGGTGTCGTTCAACGGCACGTACAACACCACGCCGGCGTGGTCGAAGAAGAAGGGCAAGTCGATCATCGCGTACACCACGCGCGACGGTTCGAACTACGACATCGTCACGCTCGACCTCGGCACCAAGGCGATGACGCGCATCACCCAGCAGATGGGCAACAACGAGGAGCCATCTTTCTCGCCGGACGGCCGCGCCATCGCGTTCGCCCGCGCAGGTCAGGGCGTGTTCATCGCGAACGCGGACGGCACCGGCACACCTGTCAAGGTGTGGAGCGGTTCCGCGACCGGTATCGACTGGGGCCCTGCTCCGGCCCAGTAGGCAGCAGAGCACGGTGATGCGGTTGTTGATCATCGCGATCGCGATCGCGATCGCGATCGCCAAGATCGCGGCCCGCGACGCCGAGGCGTGCACCTGTGGGCCGGCGCTGCCCTCGATCTCGCCGTCCGGGAACGACGTCCCGATCGACGCGACGGTGATGATCTGGGTGCAGCAACGTTACGCGAAGGTCCCCGCCCTCAACGTCGGAGTCCGGCCGCTCGGAGGGAAGTTCCTCAAGGTCGACATCAAGACCCGGACGTCAGCCGAGACCTCGGTGATCGAGCTGGTGCCGAAGCAATCGCTGACCGCGTACACCAGGTACGAGGTCGTGGTCGAGCGGAACGGGAAGCAGGAGCGGATCGAGTCGTTCACCACCGGCACGGCGAAGTCGACGATCAAGCCCGCGTGGAAAGCGCAGGGCATCGGCCGCATCCGGTTCGTCAAGCCGGCGAAGTTTGGCGGCGGCAGCTGCCTCACCGGCGACCCGCACCTCGAGGTCGTGTGGATGGCCGCGGGCGACCGAGCCGACCACGCCAAGCTGCGCGTCGGCGTGTGGATCGGCACCACGATCGATCTCGCGAAGCCGCCAACGATCTACCTCGACGGGTTGCGCGCGGTGGAGAAGCTCGGCAGGACGAGCAGCTGTGCTTCCAGCAACTTGCGGATTCCCACCGACAAGGCCCTGAAAGTTGCGGCCAAGTTATTCGATGTTGCTGGGAACGCGAGCGACGAACGCGAGGTCGTAACCGACACGACCCAACCGATCACGGAGCCCCCATGAAGCTTGTCATCCTGCTGACTCTGATCGCGATCGGCTCGCGCGCGAACGACGCGCACGCGTGCTCGTGCGCGATGCCCCGGATCGAGATCTCGCCTTCGGGCACCGACGCACCGATCAACTCGACGGTCGTCGTGTGGCTCCCGTCGTACGAGTCCAAGGGCGCCCAGGTGTCGCTCAGCCTTCGCAAGAAGACGTCGGGCGACACGGTCGCGGTCGACTTCCGCAACCTCGGCTCCGCCGCGGTCGAGGTGATCGAGCTGATGCCGCGCGCGAAGCTCGACGCGAACACCGAGTACGAGATCGTGCGCGTCGAGAAAGACGGCACCAACCCGGTGGGCCAGTTCACCACCGGCAAGCACGAGCTGACCGCGGCACCTGTGTGGAAGGGCATCGCGAAGGCGAGCTACTTGAAGGCCGTGCCGGTGTGCTGCATGTGCATGACCGCGGACCCCTACGCCGCGATCGAGCTCAAGGAACCGATCGACGCCGCACGCGCAGCGCAGGTCCGTGTGGCGATCTGGATGGCCGGCGCTGACGGCAAGATCGACTACAAGAAATCACCAGTCACGTATCACGAAGGCTCGGCTCACTTATGGCTCGGCCACCCGTCGACCTGTGCGCCTTCGAACTTCACGTTTCCCAGGTCCAGGGCGCTCAGGTTCGGCATCAAGCTCGTCGACCTCGCTGGCAACGCGAGCGCCGCAAGCGAGTTTGTCCTCGACACCACGAAGCCGATACGCCCACCCGCCAACTAGCGTGCGCTGTGACAGCGGCGCACGAATCGGATTCCGGACCGGGCTTTGCTCGGTCCTAGGTCATGCCTGCGCCGTTCCCTCACGACTATCACACGACCGTGAGTCGCACGTTTCCAAGTCGTGGGCGGGTCGACGCACCACCGCGGCCTCACCTGGATTGCGGGCCGTCTAGGCAGCTCGATGGTGACACCACCGCATGGTCACCGGAGCACCTCGTCCTGTCATCGCTCGGCATGTGCATGCTCACCACGTTCGAAGCATTTGCCGCTCGTGACGGAATCCAGCTGCTGTCGTGGAACGCACACACCCGCGGGACGGTAGATCGCACGCCAGAAGGGCTGATGTTCACCTCGATCGTGCTCGTCATCGACATGGAGATCTCGGGAAACGTCGACCGCATCGAGCGCACGATGGAAGATACGAAGCAGTACTGCCTGGTGCTCAACTCGCTCCGCGTGCCGGTCGTGGTCGAGGCAGAGGTTCGCACTCCGAACTGCGCCGAGCCGCTCGACCTCGCGGTCTAGCGCTATGCTCGCGCGGTGATTCCGCCCGGCTACCGCGGCCATCGGGAGGTGCTCGCGGCCCTGCAGCGGGGATCTGCGGTGGAGCTCGGACAGAGCGTCGAGCAGACGCCGATCGTGGCCGCGACGTTCGGCCCGGCACTGGCGACGCGCGTCAGCGTCGTGATCGCGGGTCTCCACGCGATCGAGTGGATCGGGGTCGAGACCGCCCTCGCACTCGCAGAGCGGCTCGCCGCGGCACCGCCCACCGATCGCAAGATCTACGTCGTCGCACTCGCCAACCCCGATGGCTATCGCCGGATCGAGAGCGATCTGTGGGCAGGTCGCAGACGGTTTCGGCGCGGCAACACGAACGGGGTCGATCTCAATCGCAACTGGCCGACCGGGTTCCTGCCGCGTCCGAAATGGCTCTCTGGCATCAACTGGCCGGGCAGCGGTCCGTGCTCGGAGCCCGAAGTGGCCGCGATCGTGCGCGTGCTCGACGGGGAAACGGCGCGAGGTGCGGTCGTCGACACCGCGCTGTCGCTGCATAGCTTCGGACGCAAGCTGCTGATCCCGTACGGAGCACGGTTTCGCCGGCCGGCGCGGTATGCGGAGCTCTACGAGCGCGCGCGGCGTGTCCGCGACCGGCTGGTCGATCGCTATTCGATCGATCAGGTCAGCCGCTGGCTGCCGGGAGCCTTTGTGTACGGCATGGAGATCGACGATCTCCACGACCGCTACGGCGCCTGTGCGTTGCTGGTCGAGTGCGCGTTCGGTGGGTTGACGCTGGACCCCGCGAGCTGGACGACACCGTTCCACTGGTACAACCCGCGCCGCCCGAGTCAGGTCGCTGCGGATCTCGCGCGTGCCCTCGAGCCGTTCGTCCGCGGCGCCTAGTCTAGTTTTTCGGGACGTCGAACACGTCGATCAGACGCGCCGCGAGGGTCGAGATCAACACCAGACCGAGGTCCGCATGATCCTCGAGCACGTCGAGCAGGGCCGTCGCCGGACAGCTCAACGTCAAGGCCGGAGCGACGGTGTCGATCGCCGTCGCATGCTGCGAGCCAGCGAACGATTCGAGCGCACCGATCGAATCGCCCGGCCCGATCAGCTCGATCGGACGATCGCCGCCGCGCGTGCGCAGCGTTCCGTCGAGCACGATGATCACGGTATCGGGCGTCGACCCGGCC
>JACCYD010001242.1 GCA_013696695.1 Deltaproteobacteria bacterium
ACCTTGGTCGTTGTCGTCGACCCAGACCTGTTGCGTTGTTCGGTCGATGCGCTGTGGGATCGCGGCTCACCAAGATGACGTGTTGTCGAGGACAACGTCCGAGGTAGCGTTCACGTTCACGTTCACGTTCAGGTCGAAGTCGACGTCAAGGTCGACCTAGAGCTGGCGTCGCAGATCGTCGAGGATGCGCGATGGCGCGCGGACCCGCAGCCGGGTGCCGTCTTCATCGTGCTGCTCGGCGAGCACCCTCGTGCGCTCGTGGATCTGATGCACGAGCCGCTGGGCGGACCACGGCACCACGAGCTCAGCTTCTTCGATCGCGCCGCCGAACTCCGCGATCAGCTTCTCGCGCAGCATCGCGACGTCGTCTTTGCTCTTCGCGGAGAGCTGCATCGCACCCGGATAGTGATCGGCGAGCGCAGCGCGGCCCGCTTCGTCGACGCGATCGATCTTGTTGAGCAACAGCCACGTCGGGACGGTGTCGGCACCGATCTCGCGCAACACCTCGGTGGTCACCGCGACGTGATCGGCGAGCGCCGGATCGGCGGCGTCGACGACGTGCAGCAGCAGATCCGCCTGGGCCGCTTCCTCGAGTGTCGATCGAAACGACGCGACGAGATCGTGCGGCAGCTTCTTGATGAAGCCGACCGTGTCGGTGATCAGGATCTCGGGCTCACTCGCCGGGGACAGCCGGCGCACCGTGGTGTCGAGCGTCGCGAACAGCTTGTCGGCGACGTACACCTCGCTCGAGGTCATCGCGCGCATCAGGGAGGACTTACCGGCGTTGGTGTAGCCGACGAGCGCGACCGTGGGCAACTCGCTGCGGCGTTCGCGCCGCGTCTTGGAGCCGGTCTCGATCTGCGACAGCTCCTGGCGAAGCTCGGCGATCCGATCGCGGATGCGCCGGCGATCGAGCTCGAGCGAGCTCTCGCCCGCGCCCTTGCCACCGATGCCACCACGCACGCGATCGCCACCACCCGCATTCGCGCGTAGCCGCGGCGCGAGATACTTGAGCCGTGCGACCTCGACCTGCAGGCGCGCCTCGCGGGTCTTCGCGTGGCGATGAAAGATCTCGACGATGACGGACGTCCGATCGAGTACGTCGACGCCGGTCGCTCGCTCGAGGTTGTGCTGCTGCGTCGGGCTTAGATCGTGATCGACGAGCACGACCTTGGCCTTCGCCGCGGGCTGGTCGGCCGGTGACACTTCGAGGTCGCCGTCATCATCGTCGTCGTCGTCGGCTTCTTCGTCGTCGGGCTCGAGAGGATCTTTTTTGGTACCCGGCTTGGTGTACGTCTCGACGACGCCGCTACCGCCAGTGAACACGGCGAGCTCCGCGAGCTTGCCCGCGCCGAGCACGACGCCGGGCGCGAGCTTGGCTCGGCGCTGCGTGATGCGGGCGATCGGATCGAAGCCAAGCGTTCTCGCGAGCCGTTCGAGCTCGGACAGCGACGACTCGAGCTCTCCATCGGAGGTGCCGGGCAGCTGCACGGCGACGACGACAGCCGTCGGGCGATCGTCGGTAGAAGGGAAGCTCGGTAACATCGGACGCGCACCTTGGCGCAGCCGTCATCCCAGCGCAAGCCCGCAGTCGGCGGCGAACGCGGTAACGTGCCTTGCAAACTCGCGATGTGCCTCGGCATGGAGCATGTGGCCGGCACCGTGGATCAGCTCGAGCCGGGCATTCGGTAGCGCGTCGCGCAAGGCCTCGAGTGTCGGGCGAAAGTAACTGGCGGATCGATCGCCGCCGAGCAGCAGCACCGGCGTGCTGATCGCCGGCAGCTCCGGGTAGCGCGGGCGGTACGCGATCAGCGCCTCCGAATCGGCCCGGATCTCGGCCCAGCGCTGCTTCGAGCGCTCCTGGAACGCCTCGGGGATGCGGTCGTACGCGACGTCGCCGAGCACCGTGCGGAGGAAGAATTCGGCGGCGGCGGGACCGCCCTGCTCTGCCACCCGGCGATCGAATTCGGAGAGGAACGCGATCGGCGCGGCAGGCGCATCGTCGGACGGCGCCATCGGTGGCTCGATCAACACCGCACCACGTACCGCGGGAACGCCGCGCCGGAGCACCTCGAGCGCGACGACAGCGCCGAAGCTCGAACCGACCACGAGACTCGGCGAATCTCCGATCAACTCGATCGCATCGACCGCGTGATCCTCGACGGAGCCGGTGCTGCGCCGGGTGTACGAGACCAGCGTGAGCTGCTCGCGGAGCGGCGACCGTGGCGCGAGCTGGATCGACCACGTCCCCGCGTCGGTGGCGCTACCATGGATCAACAGGACGCGCGGGCCCACTCCGGCGGAAACGACGTGCAGCGCGGGCGCCATGGCAGCTATGATTCACCGTAGATCATCCGACGCGCGAAAGCTGTGGACTCTCCTCGTAACAAGCCTTCGCCGACCTCGGAAGACGCCTTCGCAGCGACGGTGGCGCCTGACGATCGACCGACGTTCTCGGAGCTGCCGCCGGGCGTGAAGCCGTTTCCCGTCGGTACGCCGACGCCGCGGCACGCGTCGGAGATCGAGATGGATGTGACAGTAGCCCCGCTGTCGACCGCGCCCGACGACCGGCCGCGGTCGCCGAGGCTTCCGTTCGTCGACGACGCCCACTACGGGTCGCACAAGGAGATCGCGCGCGGCGGCATGGGCAAGATCGTCGCCGCCGAGGATCGCAGGCTCGGCCGGCCGGTGGCGCTCAAGAGTTTGCTCGAGCCCGCCGGCGATGCGCTTGGCCGGTTCGAGCGCGAAGCGCTGATCACCGCGCGGCTCCAGCATCCGGGCATCGTGCCGGTCTACGAGGCGGGCCGCTGGCCCTCGGGCGAGCCGTTCTTCGCGATGAAGCACGTGTCCGGCAAGCCGCTCGATCGCGTGATCGCCGAGGCGCGCACCCTCGCGGAGCGCCTCGCGCTGCTGCCACGCATCGCCGCCGCGGCGGATGCGATCGCGTACGCGCACAGCCAGCGGATCGTTCACCGCGATCTCAAGCCGGGCAACATCCTGATCGGCGAGTTCGGCGAGACCGTCGTCATCGACTGGGGCCTCGCCAAGGATCTCGACGCCGGTGATAGTCCCGAATCCGAGCGCCCGAGGGAGCGCGCGACGGTGCGCGCGATCAACTCGATCGATCCCGATGCCGCCTCGGTCAGCGCGCGCAAGACGATCGATCGATCGACGCTGACGGTCGTCGGTGCGGTGATGGGCACGCCTGCGTACATGGCGCCCGAGCAGGCGCGCGGCGAGCCGGTCGACGAGCGGGCCGACGTGTTCGCGCTCGGTGCGATGCTCTATCACCTGCTGGCGGGCGTGCCGCCGTACAACGCGCGCACCGCCACCGAAGTG
>JACCYD010000261.1 GCA_013696695.1 Deltaproteobacteria bacterium
CGCCGGGGTCGATCGCCTGCGCTTCTACGCGTTCGACGATGGCGGGCTCGCCGCGTATCGCACCGGCGCCGCGCACCTCGACGAAGTGGTCGCGCCCGGCGGCTCGCTCTCCGACGTGCTCGAGCGCGTCGCGGCCCGCAACTATCAGTGGGGCCGCAGCGACGGCAACTGATGATCGGGCGGCGCGTGAGACGCGACCAAGCTCGGCCACGATCGCGCCCCGCGTTGAATCCACAGCGGCGCGGTGTTGTCACCTTGCTGCGACGGCCTGGAGCTCCGTCCACAGCGCCTCGACCTGCCGGCGCTCGGTGCGCTCGGAACCGATCGAGACGCGGAGGATCTGCCGGCCGTCGACGACACTGGGCGTGAGGTACGCCCGACCGCCGTGATTGATCTGTCGGGAGATGTCGAGGTTGTGCTCGGTGAGCGCTGGCTCGTCGAGCCCGGCGACCACGTGCCGGATGCAGACGGTCTGTAACGCGACCGGTGCGATGACCTCCCAACCCGCGGTCGCCGCGACCTCCCCGGCCAGCCACTGCGCATTCGCGAGGTCGCGACGGATCCGCGCGCGCACTCCGTCGGCACCGACATCGAGCAAGTGGAACCACAGCTTGAGGGCGCGGAACCGCCGGCCGAGCGGGATGTGCCAGTCACGGAAGTTGGACACCTCGCCATCCTGCTGCGTGCGCAGGTACGCCGGGTTCGTGCCCATCACGCGGATCAAGTGCTGAGGATCGCGGCAGTAGTACGCTGATAAATCGAAGCCCGGTCCCATCCACTTGTGCGGGTTGAAGACCAGCGAGTCCGCGCGCTCGACGCCTTCCCACAGTGGACGGCACTCCGGGAGCACCATCGCCGTGCCGGCCATCGCCGCGTCGACGTGCAGCCACAGCTTGTGGCGCTCACAGATATCCGCGATCGCCGCGATCGGATCGAACGCCGTGGTGTTCGTGGTGCCCGAGGTCGCGACCACGGCACAGGGATGCAGCCGCTCGGCGCGATCGCCGACGATCGCCGCCGCGAGCGCCTCGGGGCGCATCGCGAACGCGCGATCGACCTCGATCGGCCGCAGGTGCGCCTTGCCATAGCCGGCGAGCAGCGCCGCTTTCTCGACCGAGCTGTGTGCGTGCGCCGAGTGATAGACGACCAGCGGCGCCGCCTTGCTCTGCAGTCCGCGATCGGTCTGCGCCATGCCCGAGGCGCGCTCGCGCGCACAGATCAACGCGCCGAGCGTGGCCGTGCTCGCGGTGTCCTGGATGACGCCGGTCCACGCCGCCGACAGACCGACGAGCTGACGCACCCAGTCCAGCACCGCCTCCTCGATCTCGGTGGCAGCGGGCGACGTCTGCCAGCTCATCCCCTGAACACCGAGACCGGCACACACCAGGTCCCCGAGCACGGACGCGTAACTCGAGTTCGACGGGAAATACGCGAAGAACGAGGGATGGCTCCAGTGCGTGATGCCCGGCAACACGTCCCGCTCGACCAGCGCGACGACATCGCCGAGGCCGACGGCCTGATCCGGTGCGCTGCGTGGCAGCCGCGCACGGATGTCGCCCGGCTTGACGGTGCTCATCACCGGCCGCTCCTCGAGGGTCTCGCGATAGCTCGCGATCCAGTCGACCAGCGCGTGGCCCAGGCGGCGAAACTCGGCGGCATCCATCGCGCGAGGGTCGCATATCTCAGCCTGCTGGTTTCAGCGAGGTCTGCGCACGGAGGTAGACTCGGAGCGTGGACGACGCGCGCATCTTCCCCTGGCTCCCGGTGGGCCAGGCCGATCTGGCCGCACTCGTCGATGCACCGATCTCGAAGTTCGAGCCGCTCGAGGGCGGGTTCACGAACACGCTCCACAAGGTCGCGCTGATCACGGGCGTGGTCGTTGTCGTCAAACACTATGCGGGCGGCAAGAAGGCGTATCGCGACGAGGTCGCCACGCTGCGCCGGCTCGGAGGTAGCCTGCCTGTGCCCGAGATCGTGCGCACCGACGATGCCAAGCGCGCGGTCGTCTACAAGTGGATCGATGGCACCACGCTCGACGAGTGCCGCACCAAGGAACCTCCAGCGGCGTTCGCGTCGCTCGCCGATCCGCTCGGCCGGTTGTTCGCGTGGGTCGCGAGCACCGAGCCCCTCGATCCCAAGGATCGATGGGATGTCACGCCGCTGCTCGCGAACGCGCGCGCATTGCTCGCGGGCAGTCGCGCGCGCGAGCGGATGGGCACGCCGCTCACCAACGCGTTGATCGCGGCGTACGACAAGCACGGCGATCGGCTCGGCTGGGGTCACCAGTGCCTGTGTCATCACGACATCGGCGGCCGCAACGTGCTGGTGCAGCGGGCCAATGGCGATCGCTGGCGCATCCAGGGCGTGATCGATTGGGAGAGTGCGGGCACCGGCTCGCCACTCGTCGATCTCGGGAGCCTGTTCCGCTACGCACCACGCTACGACGAGAAGTTTCGCGTCGAGTTCGAGCAGGGCTATCGCGAGGCCGGAGGCGTCCTGCCCGAGAGCTGGTACCTCACCGCGCGGTTGATCGATTCGTTCCGGTTGATCGACACGCTCGACGGGCTGCGCGAGATGCCCGGTGTTTATCACGACTGCCGGATGCTGCTGAACAAGCTCGTCGGCGAGCTCAAATAGGCGAGTTGGCTGACAATGAGGATCGTCGCGGTCGCCGACACGCACCTGTTCGTCGACGACATCGTGATTCCCGACGGTGACGTGTTCATCCACGCGGGTGACATGTGCCGGCGCGGCGATCTCGAGGAGATCGAGCAGGCGGCGGCGTGGATCGCGAGCTTGCCGCATCGCCACAAGATCGTGATCGCGGGCAACCACGACTGGCTGTTCGCCGAGGATCCGAAGGCGGCGCGCGCCGTGGTCTCGCAGTTCCACTACCTCGAGGACTCGGAGATCGAGCTCGAGGGCCTGCGGTTCTACGGCAGTCCGTGGCAGCCGGAGTTCAACGATTGGGCGTTCAACTTGCCGCGCGGTGAGCCGCTCGCGGCGGTGTGGCGCAAGATTCCGCGCGGCATCGACGTGCTGATCACGCATGGCCCACCGGATGGCATCGGCGATCGCTCTGGCATGGATGCACGCGCGGGATGCGCGGATCTACGCGCCCGCGTGGCCGAGGTCGCGCCGCGACTTCATCTGTTCGGCCACATTCACCAGGATGGCGGCGTGTGGACGCACGGCTCGACGGTGTTCGCGAACGTCACGACGTGGGAGTGCGAGCGTGCTCCGACGGTGTTCGAGATCGATGCGCAGAGCGTGACCCCGATCGAGGTGCCGTTTCATGGCCGCCGCGATGACGATTTCTAGTCGTCGCACGCCCACTCAGCGACGAACGATCTGCGTGGCGTAGTCTTCCGCCATCGCCGTCACGGCGAGTGCGGTTGCGAGCATCACGAAGGCGGCGAACAAGACGTCGCGCAGTCGATTGCGTTTGTTGTTCTCCGTGATGGTGACGAGTCGGGTATTCATGATCGCCTCCATTAGCGCTGGGTCACATTCGCGGCGCTGGCCGCGGTGGTGACGGTCGTGATCGAGATCGCGGCCGCGAGGGCCACGAAGCACGCGAAGATGGCGTCGCGAACACGGGTCTTCTTTTGGGCAGTAGCGATGGTCTCGAGGCGGGTCATGGTCATTTCTCCTGCGGCAGCGCCGCGCACGAGGAGTCATTATTCAGCTTCCGGGCCAGCTGCATCCCGAGCAAACTCCAGTAGTTATCGTGGTCGCCCGAACGGGGGCGACCGGTCGCACGCGTCGCCCCAGGCGTCGCAGTCGACCCAGGTCAACCGCGCGGGTGCTGGCTTCCCCGTTCACGAGGCTGGGATGCGTGAACTGGTTCGGCCACCGCTGCGATCGATCGTCACACTATCCGCGCAGGTAGCGTGCGATCGTCTGGACGAACGACGGTATCGCGTGGGTCGCCGCGCCCTTGCCGGCGCGCTGCAGCTGGATGCCGAGCGTGATCGGGATCGTGCCGCGCGGCGTGACCACGCTGAACGCGATCACGAACAGGCTGTCATCCGGCGGGGCCTTGCCACAGTCGAGGCGCGCCGCGGCGACGTGCGTCGCGTTCCACCGCGCACAGGCGCGCGGGCTACGGGCGATGTCGGCGAGCGAATCGATCGTGCCGGTCTTCGCACCATAGATGACGAGGTTCGGATCGACGAGCAGCTCCTTGACGCCCGCGTGCGCGGTGCCGTTGGGCCGCACCACACCGCACAGGCCGCCATCTGCACCGAGC
>JACCYD010000263.1 GCA_013696695.1 Deltaproteobacteria bacterium
CTCGCCATGTACGCGACACCGGCACCGACCTGCAGCCCGTCCACGATCTCGACCGCCGCCGTCGCGGCCATCAGCAGCCGCTGCGGGCGATTGTCGTACGCGATGAACCGCGGGCGTTCGGCGGGCAGCGTCCGCGTGCGCGTGACCTGCTGGTCCGGGATAAACAGGGTCGCGCCGATCGCGACGCGCTTTGCGAGGACCCGGCCTGGGACCGCGATCCCGGTGGCGATGCCCGCCGCGCGATCGACCGCGAAGCGCTCGCCGTTCGCGCCGATGCGCGGCACCGCCATCTGGTAGCCGACGTCGATGTGGATGTCGTCGAAGCTCGCGAGCAGTGCGGGGTTGTAATAGCCCGCGGTCGAATCCTCGGCGCTGGCAACCTGCGCGCCTCCCATCGCGATCGCGCGTGCGCCGAGACCGATCACATCCGCCGGGTTGGCGTGCGCGGTTCCCGCGAGCGCTGCTACTGCAACGAGCGCCTTCACAGGTCGAGCCCCAGCGCGGCGCCGGCCACGAACACGTTGCCAGAGGTTCCGATCCGATCGAAGAGCGGCATCTCGCCCTCCTGCTGGAGCTCGGGATCCTTGACGTGCGTGCGCTTCTGCAGCCGGTGCCATTGCGTGAACAGATCGACGCGTACCGGCAGTGGGCCCTTTGACAGCATCACACCGAGACCGAGGCTCAGCACGTGGCGATGATTATCGAGCAGCGATTGTTGACCCTTCATCTCCGGTGCCGGTGACCACATGAACGCGTAACCGGCGCGCATCGACAAGGTCACCGGGCCGACCTCGCGCATCCATTCGACAGCGAGGCGCGGCACCGGCCGATCCTTGAATCCAGGAGGCTGCTGATCGGGCGTCGCGGGGACCGGATTCTTGGTCGGCAGCGGATACGCGCTCCAGCGGTGATACGCGAGGTGCCCGACGAACAGCAGCTTCTCGCTCGGTCGCCAGGCCGCTTCGGCCGCGACGATGAGCGGATCGTACTGAGCGGTGCCGGCGATCCGGATCTCCGGCAGCGTCAGTGGCAGCGCATCGCCGAGATCGCTGGTGACGACGATGTCGTAATCGGAGCGCACCGGCGCGCGCGCCACCAGGCCATACGTCAGCCGCGACGATGCCTTCCAGCGTGCGCCGAGCACCGGCGAGAACTGCGCGATCAACCGCTGCTCGGAATCCGCGCTGAAGTTCTGGTTCGCATCGGTGGTGACGTCGATGCCGCCGCGCAACGCTGCGAGCACGATCACGCCAGCGCCGACCGACAACTTCTCGGTGAGCTTCACGCCCACCGCGAACTGGATCGCGATCACGTGCGTGCGGTTCTCGAGCAGCGCGAACTGGGGCACGCCCGGAAACGGCGCGCGCACGCGATTGAGCGCCTGGTTCGGAACGTAAAACCCGAAGCCGAGGGCAAACCGGTCTTCCGCCCAGCCCTCGAGCGGAATCGGCACCACGCCGCCGAGCACCGTGCCCGAGCTCGAATCTCCGACGATGTCGCCGTCCATCTTGGTGCGGAAGTCGGCGATCACCGCGCCGACCGTCGCCCGCTTCTCGGTCACCTCGGCGAGGCCTGCCGGGTTCGCGTACACCGACTCGTAGTCGTTCGCCGTCGCGACGCCGGTGCCGGCCAACGCTGGCGCCCGCATCCCGAACCCATACAGATCGAGCGTGCTCGCGCGTGCGTCGCGGACGACGGCGAGCACGGCGACCGCGACGAGCAATTCCCTGGCGTGCATCGGCGCGACACTACGTGGAACCGGTCGCGCGCCGCCAGGCCTGAAAGCGACGAGATGCTTGCTTCCTCGACCGCTACTTTGTCATGCGGGACTCGAATTCAAGCACCCGCTGCCGCAGTCCGCTGCTATCGCGATCCGGCCGACACAAATCGGTCACCACCAACATCACCAGACCCGTCTGGAGGAATCCTCCGCTCGAAATCTCGAGACCGGCATTTCTTGATGCCGTCGGCAATGTCGGCAGTTTTCCAGACCTTCTTTCCGAGCCGTGTTGATTCCCGGCCGACTTGAACGGGCTCGTCATCGACGAACAACCTCGCAATAACCTCATCCGAGCCGCCTTCGACGATTCGCTTCGCATCGGAATACGTTTCTATCGATAAGGGCAAACGGACCGAGGGAACCCCCCAAGGCTGCGAGGACCACGCGTACCGGTAGAGACGGCCGCGGAGCACGACGTCGACGGTGCTGTAACACCGTCGGCGTCACCCATGCGGCGAGCACCACGCCCGTACATCTCAACCAGTCGGCCGCGAAACCGCACGCTCTCCCTCATCAGTCGTGGTCGCTAACACGTCATCACCATCGATTTCTTGCCCGCGCCAGGTCGTCGTCGAACGCTCTCGGTGGCTTCCGGGATTCAAACAGCGGCGGGGTCCAACATGGTCAACGATTGCTTGGTCCAAGCAATGTAGACGAGTTGTCCCGTAACGAACGTTCAAGAAGAAGTGCGATGCTGTGTCACCACCGCGCGCGCGACGATCGATAGCCGCCACAATCATCAGAGCGACCATCCTGATCCGTTCCAGAATTCGATCCTCGAAGTCATCTCGCGATTCATCGTGTGAATTTCAGTCGTCTGACAATCTCTGATCAGCGTGCCCTCCTTGTCATCGCCGGCGCCGAGCAGTCCTCGCGTCGTGTTCAGCGAGAACCTACCGACGACCGTGTCTTCTTCGATACAGGCCGGAGTTGCTTTTGATAGGACCAGACGGAGATCGATTGGACGTACAAGCTTCATCGAGCCCGGC
>JACCYD010000267.1 GCA_013696695.1 Deltaproteobacteria bacterium
CACCCCGAAGGCACCGATCGCCCAGCCAGCGGCCTCGGGTGCGCGCGCCTCTCGCGGGCCGAGCAAGAAGCTGTCGTGGCCGGTGGCCGCTCCGGGCGGCACGGTGCCGTACGCCGAGTGCGTCATCCCGAGCGGCTTGAAGATCCGCTGCTGCAGCAATTGCGCGAGCGGCATCCCCGACACGCGCTCGGCGACGCGGCCGAGGATCGCGTAGCCGGTGTTGCTGTACGAGCTCCGTGCGCGGGGCTCGTAATCGAGTGGCAACCCGGCGTAGCGCGCGATCAGCTCGTCGGGCTCGATCGCCTTGCTCATCCGCGCGTCCATGTAATCGAGCGGATAGAAATCGCGGTAGCCGCTCATGTGCGCGCCGAGATCGTCGAGCGTGATGTCGTTCGCGCGCACCAGCTGCGGGTAGTACTTGGCCACCGGATCGGTGAGCTTCAGCTTGCCGTCCTCGGCGAGCAGCATCACCGCGCCGCACGTGATCTGCTTGCCGACCGAGCCGACGTGGAACGGCGTGTCCTGATCGATCGGCTCCTGCTTGCCGACGGTGCGCGTGCCGTAGCCCTTCGCGAACACCGTGGCGCCCTCGTGAACGATCAGCACCGACGCGCCGACCACACCGCGAGACTTGAGCTCGCTCGCGAGCCAGGCATCGATGGCGGCCGGATCGAGCGTCGTCGGTGCCTGCGGCCCGGCGTCCTTCGGTGCCACGGGGGCAGGGGTACGGCAGGCGAACGCGAGAGCAACGAGCGGAACCACGTGTCGCATGGCGCGACTCTACATCGCCGGGATCCGGTATATCTCCAGCCCCGTGGCGATCAATCTGTCGATCAACCTCAACAAGATCGCGCTGCTTCGCAATTCGCGCGGCGGCACGAATCCGTCGCCGAAGGTCGCGGGCAACACGTGCCTCGACAACGGCGCCTACGGCCTGACGCTGCACTGGCGCGGCGACAACCGCCACACCCGCGAGGACGACGTCCGCACGCTGCGCGCGCTCTGCGATCGACGCGGCGCCGAGTTCAACCTCGAGGGAGATCAGCGCGAGGAGCTGATCGCGATCGCCGAGGAGCTTCGCGTCACCCAGTTCACGCTCGTTCCGGTCAAGCCCGGCGAGGTGACGAGCGATCACGGCTGGGACCTGCCGAGCCAGCACGACATCGTCGCGCCGATCGTCGCTCGCCTGAAGGCCAAGGGCATCCGCACCGCGATCTTCGTCGACCCGAACGCCGACATGATGGCTGCCGTAGCGGCGACGGGTGTCGATCGCGTCGAGATCTACACCGAGCCCTACGCGGCCGCGTGGGGCAAGCCGCAGTTCAAGCAGGAATTCGAGCGCCTCAAGGCCACCGCGCGCGCGGCCGTCGCCGCCGGCATGAAGGTCAATGCCGGTCACGATCTCGATCTCCGCAACATGCCGCTGGTCGCGCGAGAGATTCCCGAGATCGACGAGGTCTCGATCGGTCACGCGCTGCTCTGCGACGCGCTCTACCTCGGGCTCGCGGAGTCGGTGCAGCGCTACGCGCGCGTGTGTCGCGGCGAGGCAGTCGATGCGCCGGTCACCAAGTAGCCTCGCCGTTCTCGCGTTCGCGGCCTGCGGGCCGGGGCACGTGTTTCACAAGGATCCCGAGCGCGGCTGTGCCGACATCACGCTCGCTGGCCAGGAGGATGTCGCGGCCGCCGCTGGCTGCACGGCGGTGGAGTCGATCACGCTCCGCACCGGCATGAGACTCGATCTCGCGCCGCTCGGCCGGCTCGAGAAGATCACCGGCATGCTCGCCGTCGGTCCGAGCGTCGGACTCTCAGAGCTCTCGCTGCCGCGGCTGCGCATCGCCGGCGCGATCAAGATCGTCGCCAACGGCGATCTCCACGGCGTGTTCCTGCCGAAGCTCGAGCGCGTCGGTGACCTCGAGGTCGAGGGCAATAACTCGCTGAGCAACCTCTCCGCACCGAAGCTGGCGATGGTGAGCGGCAAGCTGGCGATCAGGGATGATCCGGCGCTGGAGGTCGTCGACCTGACGGCGCTCGCGAGTGCGGGCGAAGTCGTGATCTCGAACACTCCAAAGCTCACGCTCGTCGAGGGCGCGCTGCCGGCGCTGCGCTCGGCAATCCCGGCGAGTCGACCGGAAGTAGTTACGCCCGCAGAGCCGTGATCGTGGAACGAGTTGCCGCTGGTCACGGCGAGGTGACGAGCTCGTACAGCGCGCCACCGCGCTGCCCGCCGGCATACAGCGTGTCGCGGAACATCGCGAGTGGCGCGGCACAGAACAGATCGCCGAGCTCGAACGGCGATAGCTTGTCGTCGATCTTCGCGATCTGGGTGAACGTGTCGGTGGCGGGATCGAGGCGCCACAGGCCGCGCTCGGCGAGCACGACGATCGCGTCGCGGAATCGCGTGATGTCGGTGGGGTGACCGGCGTCGACGGGGAGCGCGATGTGCTTCCACGTGTCGCCATCGATCGTGGCGCGCAGCTTCACGCCATCGCGCGCCCACGCGATCCAGTACAGCCGGTGCTGCGCGGCGCGCGTGTCGACCCACCAGCGCACGGTCCCCGCGGCGCCGCCGGGCGTGACCTTCACCGGCCGAACGTGCTCGCGCATCAGCGTGACCGGGCCTGCAACCGGCGGCGGTTCGAACACCAGGAAGTCGTTCGGCTCGCGACCGTCGTAGTCCTGGATGCCGGCGTACAGCCGATCGCGAAAGCGCACCATGAACGTCAGCCGCCACACGCCAGCCTCGTACGGGAACGGATAATCGATCTCGTACAGCCATCGCGTGCCGTCCGCGTTCGCGCGATGCAGCGCGCCGGGCGAGGGCCCGCGCCATGCTCGCTCCTTTGGCGGCACCGAGCCCGTCGACGCGTAGAGCGCGCCGCGAAACTTCACGACGTCGAGCACGTGATACGAGCGCGGCACGACGCCGGCCGTTGCTGGTGGCCTGGCGCCGGGCTTCGGTGGGGCGAACGCGCCCTTGTCGTCGGAGATGAACACGTAGCCCTCGGTGCCGCGCTCGACGATGCCGAGCCCGTTGTAGGGCGAATCGTTATCGGCGACATACAGCCGGCCATCGATCGCGTGAACACGCGCGAAGCCCTGGCCCGCGCCGCCGCCGCGCGTCGGCTGGCCGCGCCGATTCCAGTCGAACGCGACGGAGAACGGCTTGGTCTCGCCGGGGCGATATCGCGTGATCGTCGCGCCGTCGCGGCCGAGGGGCTGGTGCGCGTGCGACAGATACAGCGCATCGCCGAGCGGTGTGAGATCGCAGATCCGCGTCAGCGCGAGTGGCGGCGCGCCGAGCTTCTTCCACGTCGCGATCGACGGTGCCTTGCCGGTCCCCGGGTCCTCCGGATCGTCGTCGCCGTCGGGATCGATCTGCGGCGGTGGCGGAAGCGCCGCATCGACCGGCGGTGCGATCGCGACCGCAGGATCGCCCGCTGTCATCGTGACGCCTGCATCCGGTGGCGTGACCGTGCCCGGCGGTACTACCCGCTGCGAGCACGCGATCGCGAGCAACGCGAGTGGGGCGAAGCGCGTGCCCGGCGGTGATGACCCCGGATCGCGCGTGATCACCGCGACCTTGCCTCCCGGCAACGCATCGCCGGCGCGGCCGTGCGCAGGAGCGAGCTGAGAGGGTCGCCCGCGTGAAGGCTGCGGCCGCATCTCTGAGATCCTGACACACACCGCGCCGGCGTGTCGTACGAGTGGTTCGTACAAGACGCACGCGGGAAGGTACGAGCCTCGTTCGACGTCACGCCGAGCTTGGTTCGACCATCACGGACGAACGGTGTTTGTACTTCGCATGTGCGATCGATCAGGGGGGCTAAGTCGGTGCGTATGAACCTTCGTTCGTCCCTCGCGTACGTACAAAGGTTCGTATGCGCCGCAGTAGGACTCACCCCACGGGGCGACGCACCGTGCGACCACGCAACGTTCTTTAGGGCGGCGGCGACGACGCGCATCACGCCGCCCCGTCGACAGCCGCCGAAACCACCCCGGGGACGGCAGCGTATATACCGTATATACGTTCGCCGTTCGGGGGATGCGGGGTGGTGGGGGGCACACTCATGGCACCGGTGAGCTCGACGCACACGTCACCGAGCGCCTCGCGCGACGTGCTCGGGGGGACGGAGCGTTTTCGCTAGAGGCCGAGCTGGCGCATCCGCAACCGCAAGCCGCGTGGGCTGACC
>JACCYD010001250.1 GCA_013696695.1 Deltaproteobacteria bacterium
CGAAGTAGACCTGCCGGGCATACACGGCGAATTCCGACGGCAAGTGCGAGCTCCGATCGACGAGATCGATCTTCGCGAGCTCGGCCGGCGACGGTGCCGCCGACAGAAACGCGCAATGCACGGTCTCGCTCTTCTTGTACGGGTTGGCCTCGATCGCCGCGGTCCACTCGGCGCGCGTTCGCAGTACGACGGGCACGGCGAACTCTGCCGCCTCCTCGAGCTCGCTCGACAGTTTCGCGATCAGCGTGATGGGGCTTCGCTGATCGTGCATGAACACGACGTTGCCGCTCTGGATGTACGTCGCGACGTTCGATGCGCCGGCACGCTCGAACACCGTGCGCACCGTCTCCATCGGCAGCGAGCGCTTCCCGCCGACGTTGATCGCTCGCAGCAGTGCGACGTAGGACGGCATCAGTGCGCGATCGGCAGCGAAGGACTGCGACCTGGGACCTGTCGCGAAGCCAGCTTCGTCATGGCCTCGGGATCCGCTGGCACCGCTTCGCCCGACGCGAGCTCGAGCTCGAATCCGGCATCGCGGATCATCTGATGATCTGCATGCGCCGTCGCGCCGCCGGTCGTCAGGTAGCCATGCGTGAAGATCGAGTTCGCCGGATACAGCGCGAACGCTTGCAGCGCGCGCAGCGTGATCTCGCGGCCCCCCGCGACCCGCAGATCGGTGCGCGGATGCACGAGCCGGAACATGCACAGCGAGCGCAGCGCGAAGCCGGGCTCGACGAGCGGATAGCCCTCGAGCGGCGTACCCGGCCGCGCGTCGAGGAAGTTCACCGGCACCGAATCGACATCGAGGTCGCGCAGTGCATACGCGAGATCGAGCAGATCTTCCTCGCTCTCGCCGAGGCCGACGATGCCGCCACAACACGTGTCCATGCCGGCGCGCTGCGCGATCCGCACCGTCTCGACGCGATCTCGCCAGCTGTGCGTCGACACGATCTTCTCGTAGTGCCGCTCGCTGGTCTCGAGGTTGTGATTGAAGCGATCGACACCCGACGCCGCCAGCCGCTGCGCCTTCGCCTCGGTGAGCAGCCCGAGCGACGCGCACAGCTCGATGTCCATCTCCGCCTTGATCCGCGTCGCGGCCTCGCAGATCACGTCGAGATCGCGCTGCGACGGACCGCGCGTGGCGGTGACCATGCAGTAGCGCTTCGCGCGCGTGGCGAACGCACGGCGCGCGGCGTCGACCAGCTCGTCGGCCGACTTGATCGGCGCCTCGCCGCTCGGCGATGCGTGCCGAGCGGGGCCTGTGCCGGCTTCGCCAGTGGGGCCGGCAGCAGCGTGCTTGCTCGATTGCGAGCAGAAGCCGCAATCCTCCGGGCAGGCACCGAGCTTCGCGTTCTCGAGCACGTGCAACGAGACGCGACGGCCCCAGTGGTGGCGGCGAACGCGAAACGCCGCATCGAGCAGCGACAACAGCTCGTCAGCGGGTGCGTGCAACACGGCACGCGCCGCATCGCGAGAGATCACGGAACCCGCGAGGGCTTCGTCAGCGAGCGAAGACCAGGTCGACATCGGGCGGACGCTATCACGCCCCGCCCCACCGCCTACTTCGGCGTCGACTTCATCAGCTGGTTGATCGTCTTGCCGTTGACGTCTGCCTTCTTGCGATCCGCGACCGCGATCACGAGCGGTCCCGAAACCCAGGCCGCGCCGGTCGTGCTGCCGACCCAGTCGAGGCCGGGTTGCTCGGCCTTCTTGGCCTCGTCGTCGCTCGGGAACTCGCAGACCACGACGTCGACCTTGTTCACGGTCGCGGCGTTGCAGTCCTTGCCGAACGCCGTCGACCCCGTCATTTCTGACGGCGTCAGGCCGGCCTTCTTCCACGCCTCGACGAGCGACTTCTTGGCGTCGGACATCTCGCCGGCCTTCGCGGTCGTAGAGCCGGGTTCCCCAGTCGCGGCGGGCTCGTCCTTACCGCACGCGGGGACGCCGGCGAGCACGCCAAGGATGATCCAGGTCGCCTTCATCGACGACCTCGCTTGCCGCCCTTGACCTTGTAGCCGCCACCGACGCCGATGCCGACGCCGATATTGACGTTGATGCTCGGCGGCGGCGGCACGTAGATGCCGACGCCGATGCTGCCCTTGACCTTCACCTTCGGCCCCTTGACGAACACGCCCGGGGTCGCGACGACGACGCCCGGTCCACCGACGTGAACGCCGCCGCCGAAGCCGGCGCGAATCCCGATCCAGCCGACGGGCGGTTCGACGATCACGCGCGGCCGCGTGTAGACGATCGGCGTGTAGATCGCGTTGATGCCGATGAACGCCGGCCGCGCTTCGAGATACACGGGCGGCGGCTCGGCGACATAGAAGTGCGCGTCACCCGCGACCTGGAACTCGGGACCTGGCGGTGGCGCGAACGCGTGGAAGTGCGCGCCATCGAGATAGCAGAATTCGACGTCGGGCTCCGGGGTGCCGACCACGGCGTGGACGTGGATCGGATGATGGCCCTTGTAGGATTTCTTCGGGCCGTCGTAGCCGTACGCGACCGGATCGCCCACGAAGAAGTTCGCGCCGTGATGGTCGCGATACTGGAGCTTGTCCGCCTCGTACACGTGCACGTGCGGGCCCTCGATCTGGCACATCCCTCCGCCATCGCTCTTCGCGACGGGGTGAATGTTGACGTATCGGACCTGCCGCTTGTCAGCCGCGGCGGTGGCCTGGAAGCCGAGCGTCGCGACCAGGATCGTTGGCCAGCCGATTGATATCTTCCGCATGGCGGCTACCGTCGCCCCATCCGATGTGGGCGTTCAAGCCGCGCGGTGTGTTCCTAGGAGTATCAGCTACTTCTGAGGCGCGACCGCAGCCGAAACCTTGAAGATGCGGACGATCTGGTCGAGCTCGGCTGTCAGCTTTCCGGTCAGCGTCATCGGGACTTCCGACAGCGCCTCGAGTGGAACCTCGACAACGATCGCTGCGTTGGCCGGGATGTCGCGCTGGAGATAGACCGAGCCCTCGGAGATCGTCGCGCTACCGGCGGCGAACGTGTACTCGAGCTTGGTCAGCCGCATCGGGCGTGGCGCCGGGTTAGTCACCTGAACGAACACCACCTCGTGCCGGGGCGCATCTTGAACGCCGATCACCCGCATCTGCGGTGACTGGGAGGGGCTACAGGCGGCGGCGAACCCGAGCGCGATGAGGAAGGCAAGGCGGCTGATCATATCGAACGAGTTGACGATTATGCGGGCGCTGTGCCAGGGCGCAACTTATTGCAAGCACACGCAGGTGCCGCCGAAACCCACACTCGGCGTTCACGATCCCGGACGGTAGTGTCGTGGCGGGTCCACGTGTAACGTCGGCTCCGTGAAGATCGAAAAGGGCTTTCGAGTGACCTTGAAGGTCGATCTCTCCGTCGTCGACGGAGCCTCGCTCGAAAAGAGCACCGTGGAGTACATCCAGGGCGCAGGTACGTTACTGCCTGGCCTCGAAGCAGTGCTCGTCGGTCTCGAGAAGGGCGCCAAGCGCGAGGGTGTGATCAAGGCCAAGGACGCCTTCGGCGCGATGCAGCCGGTGAAGAAGGTCAAGCGCAGCGAATTCCCGAAGGACGCGAAGCTCGTCGTCGGCGAAAAGTTCGCAGGCAAGGCCGAGAACGGGATGAACGTGATCCTCCTGATCGAGCAGGTCACGGATTCCGAGGTCACGGTGAAGTATCTGCACCCGCTCGCCGAGAAGGACATCAAGTACGCGGTCGAGGTCGTCAACGTCAGCGATCCGCGCCCGCCGCCGATGCCCGGCGCTGCGTTCGAGCTCGAAGAAGACAAGTAACGTGCACGCGCGGCGGCTCTACGCTCATCGCGGTGCGGCGGCGGAGCGTCCAGAGAACACGCTTCTCGCGTTCGAGCGCGCCGTCGAGATCGGCGTCGATGCGCTCGAGATGGATCTCCAGATCACGCGCGATGGTCAGCTGATCGTCGTGCACGACGAGAGCTGTGCGCGGATGACCGCCGCGCAGCTCGTGTGGTCGCAGCTCGATCTCGTGGATGCGCGTGCACTCGATGTCGGCTGGGGCTTTGTCGCGCCCGACGGCACGCGTCCATTCGCCGGCAAGGGCATCGGCGTGTCGACCTTCAGCGAGATCCTCGACGCGTTTCCCGCGATGCAGATCAACGTCGACATCAAGCAAGCACCGGTCGAGGCCGTGCTCGAGGTGATCCGCGCGAACAAGTCAGAGGATCGCGTGACGGTCGCGAGCTTTCAGACCGGCGCTGCGATCGCCGTGCGTCGCAAGGGCTACGGAGGTGCGACCGCGCTGTCGCAAGGCGAGGTGCTCTCGCTGCTCTCGCTACCCGCGCTGCTGTGGCGCCAGTTGCCGTTCACCGGCACTGCGGCGCAGGTGCCCACGCATCACCGCATGGTCCGCTTCGACCGTCCGACGTTCATCGCCAAGTGCCATAGCGTCGGGCTCCGCGTCGACTTCTGGACGATCGACGATCCCGCGGAAGCCGCGCGCCTGATCGCGCTCGGCGCTGACGGAATCATGACGAACGACCCTGCGGCGATCCGCCCCGTCGTTCATCCGACTTCGTAGCGGCGCCGCTGGATCGGCTGTGACTCTCCCGGCAATTGGCGGCGTCGGGCTGCCCAGAGCCGGCGAACCTCGACAGTAGGCCTTGCAGGGGGTGCCACCATGGGGCAATTTCCCCTCTCTCTTCGAGGAGAAGTCGCAATATGGCACTCAAGAAAGGCGTCACCGTCAAGCCGGCCTCCGGCAAGCTCGGCATCCTGCTTCCCGGCATGGGTGCGGTGGCGACAACGTTCATCGCCGGCGTCCAGGCGATCCGGAAAGGCATCGGCAAGCCGATCGGCTCGCTGACCCAGATGGGTCACATCCGGCTCGGCAAGCGCACCGACAACAACTCGCCGGCGATCAAAGACTACGTCTCGCTCGCCAACCTCGAAGACATCGTGTTCGGCGGCTGGGACATCTTCCCGGAGAACGCCTACCAGGCGGCGATCAAGGCCGGAGTCCTCGACGAGCACAAGCACTTGCTCCCTCTCAAGGCGGAGCTCGAAGCGATCAAGCCGATGACCGCCGTGTTCGAGCAGGCGTACGTCAAGAAGCTCAACGGGCCCAACGTGAAGAAGGGCACGTCGAAGATGCACCTCGCCGAGCAGCTGATGGAGGACATCAAGAACTTCAAGGCCACCAACGGCTGCGATCGATTGATCGCCGTGTGGTGCGGCTCGACCGAGGTCTACCGCATTCCGAGCGAGGTCCACTCGTCGCTCGCGAAGTTCGAAGAGGCGCTCCGTGCATCGCACGACGACATCGCGCCGTCGCAGATCTACGCGTACGCGTGCCTCAAGATGGGCGTGCCGTACGCCAACGGTGCACCGAACCTGTCGGTCGATACGGCTGCGCTACTCGAGCTCGCTCGTCAGCAGGGCCTGCCGATCACCGGCAAGGACTTCAAGACCGGCCAGACGCTGATGAAGACGATCCTCGCGCCCGGCTTCAAGGCGCGCATGCTCGGTCTCGAGGGCTGGTACTCGACCAACATCCTCGGCAACCGCGATGGTGAAGTGCTCGACGATCCCGAGTCGTTCAAGAGCAAGGAAGTCTCGAAGCTCGGCGTCATCGATCACATCCTGCAGCAGGAGCTCTACCCGGACCTGTACGGCAACATCAGCCACGTCGTCCGCATCAACTACTACCCGCCGCGCGGCGATGCGAAGGAAGGCTGGGACAACATCGACATCGTCGGTTGGCTCGGCTACCCGATGCAGATCAAGGTCAACTTCCTCTGCCGTGACTCGATCCTCGCGGCGCCGATCGTCCTCGATCTCGCGCTGTTCATGGACTTCGCGCATCGCGCGGGCATGAGCGGCATCCAGGAGTGGCTGTCGTTCTACTGGAAGAGCCCGATGACGCCGGACGGCCTGTACCCGGAGCACGATCTGTTCATCCAGCTCATGAAGCTGAAGAACACGCTCCGCTACACCAAGGGTGACGATCTGATCACCCACCTCGGCGCCGAGTACTACGACTAGCCTCGGTAGGATCGTGACGTGCTCGTGGTCCTCGCCGCCATCACCGCCGTCCTCGGGTCGATTGCCCTCGCGCTGATCACCGGCGAGACCTGGGCGCTACTGCTCGCGCTGTTCGTGATCGGTGCATCCGCGATCATTGGCCGTCTCGCGTGGATACATCGCGAACCCGGCTTGCCATGGCGCATCCGCAGACTCGGGCCGCTGCCTCCCGATCCCGGGCTGCGGAAGCCGCCGGATACCAGTGGCGATCCGTTTCGCGACAGCTAAGCCAGGCGCTGCGCCGCGGCTCTGATCTGCTTGGCAGCTTCACCATTCGCGCGCTCCTCGAACCACGCCGCGATCTCCTCGAGGATCGGTGCACCGGCCGGCTCGCCCGCCGCCACCAGCAAGTTCACCGCAGCTTCGAACCGCTCGCCGGCCTGATCTTCGAGCTGCTGATGGACTGCGTTCCAGCCGAGGCCGACGAACGCACGCCCGCGAAGGAAGTCGGCGTGACGCGCGATCGACTCGGGTGCCGCCCATCGAGGATCCGCCAGATCCCGAGTCACGCGCACGTAGACGCTCTGCGCGGCATCGAGCTCGCCGACCATCGTGAACGCGTCTGCCATCGTCAGCAACGTGGCGCCGAAATCGATCGTTCCGAGCTGCTCGTAGAGCGTCGCCGCGCGCTCGAGTGACTCGGTCACCTCGCCGAAGCCTTCCCAAATTTCCGACGACTCGAACAGGCCGAGCAGCGCGGTGGCGAGCGCGAAGTGCGCGCGCGCCTCGGCACTGAGATCGGCAACGGAGACGGCGATCTCGA
>JACCYD010000299.1 GCA_013696695.1 Deltaproteobacteria bacterium
GTACTCGTCGCAACCGCCGAACGATGCGGGCGCGCAGCCCTACTCGTCACGACCACCAACGGATGGGAGCGCCCAGACTCATCCGTCGCAACCACCGACGGATGGGGCCCGGCCGTACTCGTCGCAGCCACCGCCTGCCGAAGCAGGCACGTTCGCCTCTCGCCCGCCCACCGATGCCGGCGGGCAGCCGTACTCGTCGCGACCACCTGCCGATGGGCGTCCGCTCGAAGCCCCGGCGTATCCGCAGAACCAGGCGTCGAGTCGCCCCGCGATGGTGCCGCAACCATCGGAGACCGACCTTCCTTCAGCTCGCACCAATCGCCTGCTGCTGATCATCATTGCCGTGCTCGTGGTCGGCGCGATCGCCGCGACGATCCTCGTCATCGCGACGAAGTAGCAGCGCCCGCGAACCGAACGCGATCGCCGACGGGCTAGCGCTTCGCGATCTGAACGCGCGCGTCGTTGTACGCAGCCTGCCCGCCCAGATCGGCGAAGGTTTGCGGGATCAACGCATTGGCCGTCAGGCCGTTCACGGTGTGCTTGCGCCACAACCCTTTTGGCAGGACGCACACGCCGGGGCGAATCTCGTCGGAGACCTTCGCGAAGCAGTGCACCTCGCCGTGCTCGTTGAAGATACGAATCGGATCGCCGCTCGCGATGCCCCGCGCCGCAGCGTCGACGGTAGACAGCTCGAGCGTGGCCGGAGCCGTGCGGAGCTGACCGAAGGTCGAGCTGACCTGCGTGGCGAGCGCGGGCGAGATCAACGCGAGCGGGTAGGCTTCGGTCGCTGGATCGACGCGGTAGGTGTAGAGGCCGTTGGCCTCGCGATCGAGCGCTTCGGGCACGAGGTGGATCTTGCGATCGTGGGTGTCCGGAAACACGTCGACGAACGGGAGGGGACGCTCGCCCGCCGGCGGCGAGGCGATTCCCTGCGTCGCGAGCTCGCTGCGGATCGCGGCATCGTGCGGGCTGGCCGCGAACGTCGCGGCAACGAGCTCGTCGTCGGTGAGTGGATCGCCGGGCCGAGTTAGCTCGAACCGCCGCAACAGCTCGCCGAACAGCTGATTGTTAGAGCGTGCCTCGCCCGGTGGCGTGGCGACGGCCGGCGAGTCGAACAGGCGCATCATGCCGTAGCCGCGGCGGAGGTCGCGATGCTCGAGGAAGGCGGTCGCCGGCAACACGACATCGGCGAGCTGCGCGGTGTCGGTCATGACTTGCTCGTGGACGACGACGAACAGATCATCGCGCGATAGCTGCTCGATCACGCCGGTTTGATCGGGGGCCGTGGCGACCGGATTGCAGTTGTAGACGAACAGACACTGGATCGCCGGATCGCGGAGCGTGCGCAGCGCGCGCGGCAGCTCGCTCATGTTGACGCTGCGCGCCTTGGTGGGCGGTTCGGCGATCGCCGTCTCGGCGGTCAGCGTCCAGCGCGCGTCGCCGTTCGACATCGTGTAGCCACCGCCGCGCACACCGAACTTGTTGGTGATCGCGGGCATCGCGAGGACCGCCGCGACCGCACTGCCGCCGTTGCGATTGCGCTCCATGCCCCAGCCGACGCGGATCACGGCGGGGGAGCTGTTCGCGTAGAAGTCGACGAAGCGGAGCAGATCTGCGACGGAGACGCCGGAGACTTCTGCGGCGGCCTCGATCGTCCACTGCTCGGTGCGGCGCGCGAGCTCGGTGGTGCCGACGACATGCTCGGCGAGGAAGGCGCGATCGGCATGCACGAACAAGCGCCGCAGGATCGCGAGCGCGACCGGCAGATCGGTGCCCGGCCGCACCGCGAGGTGGAGATCGGCGCGCTTCGCGAGGGGTGTCGATCGCGGATCGACGACGATCAGCTTCGCACCGCGTTCCCGCGCGCGCTCGATCACCGGCACGAGGTGGATCGAGGTTGCCGAGGGATTGACGCCCCACAGCACGATCAGCTGCGCGTGCTCGTAATCCTCGAGCGCGACGCCCGGCATCACGCCGTACATGCCACGCGTCGCGGCGGTGGTGGCGGCGGCGCAAAACGTCCGGTCGAGATTCGAGGCACCGAGCCGGCGGAAGAACCGCGTCGCGAGTGCGCCCTCGGTGAGCCAGCCGTTCGAGCCACCGTAGTGGTACGGCAGGATCGCTTCGCTTCCCGACGTGGTGCGGATCGAGCCGATACGATCAACGATCACGTCGAGCGCTTCATCCCAGGTCGCGGCGCGAAACTGCCCACTGCCTTTCGGGCCGTTGCGGAGCTTCGGCGCGAGCACCCGATCGTCACCGTAGAGGTGGTCGGCGATCTTGCGAACCTTGCCGCAGATGAAGCCATCTGTGATCGGACTGCGGCGATCACCATCGACCTTGATGACGCGACCGCCCTCGACAGTGACCGTCAGCCCGCAGAGATCCGGGCAGTCGAGCGGACAGGCGCTGCGATGTTCCGAGCTCACCACGACCCCTGAAAGCCGAACGTGGTGATCGAGGTCTTGCCGTCGGACGTCGTCGCTTTCCCGATGCTGGGTTGCAGCGCGAGCTTCGGCGCGTCGAGGTTGCGCGTCAGGATGCCCGCCGTGATCAGGCCGACCGCCATGCCGCCGAGCGAGAAGTTCGCGAGGTGCTCGCGCTCCGCCTCGGTGAAGCGCACGTCCGGATCGGTGCCGGCGGCCGAGGTGCCGTAGACGAGCGCCTCGACGGCGAGCCCGCCGAGGATGCCGATCAACCCACCGACATCGATCAGCAGCGCATGCGTGCGGCTGATGTCGAAGTACCGCGTCATCACCGTGCCGCCAATCGCACCCATGCCGAAGCCCGAGAGCACGAGACCGCTGTAGACCTGGCGAC
>JACCYD010000308.1 GCA_013696695.1 Deltaproteobacteria bacterium
AGAAAGTTCTCGACGCGCTCAAGGCCTCGCACGCGTCGGCGGTGGAGCACACCGAGACGCAATTCGGCGACGAGATCGCGTGGATCAAGCGCGATTCGCTGCTCGCCGTCGCGACCTGGCTGAAGACCGATCCCGCGATGCTGTTCGATGCACCGGTGTTCGTGACCTGTGTCGATCGCCTCGACTGGCGCCCGATCGGCGTGCCGCCGAGCTACGCCTGGAACGAATCGAAGCCGCGCTTCGAGGTCGCGTACCAGCTGCGGTCGCAGAAGCATCGCCATCGCCTGCGGCTCAAGATCTCGGTGCCGGAGCACGACACGCGCTGTCCGTCGCTCGCAGGCGTGTGGCCCGCGTTCAACTGGCAGGAGCGCGAGACCTTCGACATGTACGGGATCCAGTTCGACGGTCATCCCGATCTGCGCCGCGTCTACCTGTACGAGGAGTTCGTCGGGTACCCGCTCCGCAAGGATTATCCGAAGGAGAAGCGTCAGCCGCTGGTGCGGCGCGACGACTTGCCGATCAACCCGATCAAAGCGGAGCACAAGTAATGGCGGCGCCAACGCCAACCGGTGGTCGCGACATCACCTCGCTGAAGCAGCTCGTGCTCGGCAGGAAAGACGTCCAGGACCTCACCGACGAGGAATCGGAGCTGCCGCCGGATCTGATGACGATCAACATGGGCCCGTCGCACCCGGCGATGCACGGCACCGTGCGCATCGTCCTCACGGTCGACGGCGAGAAGATCGTCAAGGGCGATGTCCAGCCCGGCTATCTGCATCGCTGCTTCGAGAAGGAGAGCGAGTACGCCACGTACACGCAGGTGTTCCCGTACACGGATCGCCTCAACTACGTGTCGCCGATGCTCAACAACGTCGGCTGGGCGATGGCCGTCGAGAAGCTGATGGGCCTCACCGATCGGATCCCGAAGCGCGCGGAGTACATCCGCGTGATCGTCGGCGAGATGTCGCGCATCACCGATCACCTGACCTGCATCGGCGCGAGCGCGATGGAGCTCGGTGCGTTCACGGCGTTCCTGTATTTCTTGAAGGCCCGCGAGTGGCTGTACGAGCTGCTCGAGAAGGTCTCGGGCGCGCGGCTCACGCACAGCTACGTGCGCATCGGCGGCGTCGTCCAGGATCTGCCCGACGGCTTCGGCGACGAGCTGTCGCACAACCTCGATCAGATCGCGAAGGTGATCGTCGAGGTCGAGGGTCTGCTCAACGCGAACAAGATCTTCCACGACCGCATGGCCGGCATCGGCAAGATGACGCGCGAAGAAGCGCTCGCCACCGGATGCGTCGGCCCGATCGCGCGCGCGGCCGGCGTCGATTACGACGTCCGCAAGGACTACCCGTACTCGGTGTATCCCGAGCTCGAGTTCGATGTGCCCGTCGGCACCACCGGTGATTGCTTCGACCGCTACCTGGTCCGCATGGACGAGCTCAAGCAGTCGATCCGGATCCTGCGCCAGTGCATCGCGCAGATTCCGGGCGGCTCCGTGATGGTCGATGACGCCCGCGTGGCGTTGCCGCCCAAGCGCGACACCTACAACACGATCGAATCGATGATTCGCCACTTCAAGCACATCGTCGACGGCATCAAGGTGCCCGCTGGCGAGGCCTACACGTTCATCGAAGGCGGCAACGGCGAGCTCGGCTTCTACATCGCCGCCGACGGCACCGGACGCCCGTACAAGGCGTACGTGCGGTCGCCGTCGTTCGTGCATCTATCGACCGCGGAGAAGTTGTTCACCGGACACTTCATCGCGGACATCGTTCCGATCTTCGGCATGATCAACATGATCGGCGGGGAGTGCGACAAGTGACTGTTATCGGTACGCCACCCGGCCCTGCAGGCCCTGCCCCTGCCCCTGCCCCACCAGGCCCGCCCACAGATCCGAATAAAGTCTCGCTGACGATCGATGGTCAAAGCATCACGGTGCCGAAGGGCACCAACGTGCTCGAGGCCGCGCGCGAGCTTGGCATCGACATCCCGGCGTTCTGCTACCACCCCGGGCTGCCGATCGTCGCCCAGTGCCGGCAGTGCCTGGTCCAGGTCGAGAAAAATCCCAAGCTGCAGCCGAGCTGCCAGCAAGTCTGCGGCGAAGGCATGGTGGTGCACACCGCCGACAAGCAGTCGACGCTCGCGCGCCAGCAGATGCTCGAGTTCACGCTGCTCAATCACCCGATCGATTGCCCGATCTGTGACAAGGCCGGCGAGTGCACGCTGCAGAAGCTGTACTTCGAGAACGACAACAAGGATTCGCGCGTCGACGTGCCGAAGGTCGAGAAGGCCAAGGTCGTCGACCTCGGTCCGACGATCGTCCTCGATCAGGAGCGCTGCATCCTGTGCTCGCGCTGCATTCGGACCTGCGACGTGGTCGCCGGCGAGCACCAGCTCGAGTTCGCGCACCGCGGCGATCACGAAATTCTGACCACCGCGCCGGGCGCCGTGCTCGACAACCCGTACTCGCTCAACACCGTCGACGTGTGCCCGGTCGGCGCGCTGACCGCGAAGGACTTCCGGTTCACGATGCGCGCGTGGGAGCTCGAGGCCACGCCGTCGGTGTGCAACGGCTGCGCGACCGGCTGCAACATCGAGATCCATCACAAGCACGAGCGCGCCTGGCGCCTGGTGCCGCGGCTCAACCCGCAGGTCAACCAGTACTGGATGTGCGACGAGGGTCGGTTCACGTATCACGACCTTCGCGAGCAGCGGCTCGCCGGCGCGGTCGTCGACGGGTTGCCCGCTGGCTGGGATCGCGCGATCACGATCGCCGCGCAGCGCGCGACGCTCGCCTTCAAGGATGGCGCGCTCGCCGTCGCGCTCAGCGCAGGCGCTTCCAACGAAGATAACTACGCGCTCGCGAAGCTCGCCCAGTCGTGGGGGCTGAAGAACGTGCTCGTCGGCGCCAAGCCGCCGATCCCGTCGCGTGCGGATGGCCGGCTGCGGGTCGCCGACATCAACCCGAACAATGCTGGCGTCGCCGCGATCGCGAATGCGCTCGGCCTCACCGTCACCACGCAGCTCACCGGCGTGCGCTGCCTGGTGATGCTCGGCGAGACGCTCGATATTGAGCTTTCGGGCATCGAGGTCATCGCGATCGCCGCGCACGAGCGTGGCCCGGTGATCAAAGCCAAGGTCGCGCTGCCCACCGCCGAGTGGGCCGAGTACGCCGGCACGATCACGAACGACCAGGGCCACGTGCAACGCATGCATGCCGCCTTCCCACCGCCCGGGCAGGCAC
>JACCYD010000333.1 GCA_013696695.1 Deltaproteobacteria bacterium
CCGATCACGAGCGTCGGCACGCGGAAGCCGAGCTGCTCGAAGCCCTCGACGCCGAACGTCGCGAGCGAATCGTCGGTGGTGGTAGGCGGCGCCACGTGATCGGCGTAGCCACCGTGCTCGTCGTAGGTGACGACCAGCAAGCAGTTCTCCCACTGCGGTGACCTCGCGAGCGCGGTGTAGATCGCCGCGATCAGCTCCTGCCCGCGGATCGGATGAACCGGCGGATGGTCGTCGTTGAAGCCGAACGCCGGGTCGATGTAGACGACGCTCGGCAGCGTGCCGGCCTCGGCATCCTTGAAGAACTGACCGGACTCGAACTGCGCGTCACCAAAGCGGCGCAGCCGGCCGGTGCCATCGTTCGGGCCGAGATCGATCTGGAACGCGCCATCCTTGCCGGGCGCCGTCCCCTGGAACGACACCACGGCGAGGTTCCCGAAGTAGTAGCACCAGTCGACGCCGGCCTCGTCGAGGCGGTTGAAGATGGTGGGCACCGGCACGCCGGCGGCGAACTTGTCGAGCACGTCGGTGTTGGCTTGCTGTCCGAACGACGTACCGGCCATCCAGTACGCGCGGTTCGGAAGCGTCGGCCCCATCACCGAGCAGAACCAGCGATCACACACCGTGTACGCGTCGGCCAGCGCCCACGAGATGGGCTGGTGCGCGCGCGTCATGTACTTCATCGGCTCGGTCGCGGTGCCGCCGTGCGAACGCTGGTGCTCGGTGACGAAGCCATCGTTCGCACCGGCGTTGAACTGCGCGTGCGAGGCGTCCCAGCCGTGCGGCGGATCCGGATCGCACAGCGACGGCGTCGCCGATCCTCGATCATCGGGCGCTTCGAATGGCGCGATGAGGTTGCCGCCGAGATCCGGCATTGGCTTCGCGTTATCGAGGCCGTCGCCTGCGAGGCCCTCGAGGTTACGCGCGCCGAGCGCGTGGTCGTAGCTCCGGTTCTCGAGCATCAAGTAGACGATCGTCGAGATGCCGGGTGGGCGACTCGGACCGTCGCTACCGCAACCGGGAAGCAAGCGGGTGAGCCCCGCCACGCCTGCCAACCCACCCAACGTCTTCAGTGCATCGCGCCGCTTCATGTCTTTTGCCATCGCAGTGTGGTCGGACCATACAGGGTCCCGATGACGTTTCCAGCTCAAAAAACGAACGCGCGCTACGACGTGACGACGTAGGTCACGCCGATCCAGAACCCGACCGCAGTGCCGATCCCAGACGCGACCGCGATCAACAGGATGCGCGTGACCTTGTTCCGCCAGAACCCGCGCCAGGTCTGGATGTCGTCGGGCAGCTGTTCGCAATCGACCACGCCGGGACGTCTGCGCCAGGCCTCGACGACGCCGACCACCATGCCAGTGCCGAGCAACGGATGGATCGCGGCGAGCGGCGACACCACGATCGCGGTCAGCACGCTGAAGATCGAACCGCCCGCGAGCAGCGTGAGGCCACCGGCGCCGATCGACGTGGGCAGCACCCAGCGCAGCATCATGTCGAAGAAGCTGCTCTCCTCGGACTGCTGCCAGAAGTAGATCAGGCCGACGATGAACAGCACCGGCACGGCCCACTTGAGGATCGTCCACAGCAGGCCAGGTGGTGGAATCTTCTCGAGCTTGGCGAGGTCCGCCGGCTTGCCCCAGTTCGCCTTCATGCCCGGCACGTGCGCCGCACCGACGACGGCGACCACCGTCTTGCGCTTCGGGCCAGTCTCTGGCGTCGCCGCCGCGACCGCCTTGGTGGCGAGGTACTGATCTCGCTCGTCGATCAACGGCGTCTTGATCTGCGGCACCGCGCGACCGAGCTCGCTGAGCATCTCCGAGAGCGCTTTGGGCTCCTTGAGGTCCTCCACCGTCTTCGCGGTGATGCCTTTGTCGTCCTCGTCTTCGTCGTCCTCGTCGTCATCTTCGAAGCCGACGATCAGCGACGACAGCAGCATCGATCGCTTCCACAGGCCGAGGTTCTTCCACGTGCGCTTGAGCGTGATGTTGATGTCGCGATCGATCAGCTCGACGGGGATGCCGCGCTCCTCGGCGATCTTGACCGCGGCGAGCAGCTCGGCGCCCGGCTTGACGCCGAGGCTGGCACCGATGCGCCGCTGGTACGACGCGAGCGCGAGGTGCGCGAGCAGATACAGCGTGCGGCCCTCGCGAACGACCTTGAACACGTCGAGGTCGCGAAACGCGGAGTCTTTTGTCAGCGCTTCGTAGCGCACCTTGTCGAGCTCGACGCACACGACGTCGGGCTTCACGCGATCGATCACCGCGCGGACGTCGTCGACCGACTGCTTCGAGACGTGGGCCGTGCCGACGATGTAATAGGTGGCGCCTTCGTGCTCGAGCTCGGTCACCGAGCTGGGCAGGGGAGGCAGGGAGGCAGCGGCCACGCGCCCTCATAGCACGGCATGCCCGCTGAAGACGGGGTACACGTACGCCATGGCTACCGAGATTCCCGACCCCACGCGCACAGAGATCGAAGCTGCGGCGTTCCGGCGCCTGGTCCAGCACTTTCGCGATCGGCCCGACGTCCAGAACCTCGACGTCATGAACCTCGCCGGGTTCTGTCGCAACTGCCTGTCGAAGTGGTACCGCGCGGCAGCCGTCGAACGCGGCGTCGAGCTGAGCGACCCCGACGCGCGCGAGATCGTCTACGGCATGCCTTACGACGAGTGGAAGGCGAAGTACCAGACCTAGTAGACCGAGAGCCCGAACAGCAGATCGACCATTCGCTCGTCGTGCGCCTTGAGGACGCCGGCGCGCGCGGTCAGCGCGAGCCGCGTGTTGATGTCGCGCTGGAGCATGCCGCCGGCGGTGTACGCCCCGGTGCCGCTGTTGCCGATGCGATCGCGAACCTGGTCCTCGAAGCGGTACGCCCAGCCACCGCCGACGTAGCCACCCGCGTGGACGATGCCGAGCTGGAGCGGCATCGCCTGCAGCTCGAGCATGTAGCGCGACTCGAACAGCGTCCCGCCGACCTCGTTCTCGCGCCACCCGAACATGATGTCGCCCATGATGCCGATGTGCTGGTTCAGGTAGAACCCAGCCTGGATCGTGAATGCCGGGCCGGCGGCGACCGTGCCGTCGACCGAGCTCAGCAGGCCGGTGCCCGCGTACATGCTGAGCGACGGGCCGGTGCGCCATAGCGGTGCGCGCTCGAGCGGGACC
>JACCYD010000342.1 GCA_013696695.1 Deltaproteobacteria bacterium
GAGCACGATGCTGCGAACAGGGGACCGGGTGTCGGCCTATCGCATCGAATCGCAGCTCGGGTATGGCGGCATGGGCTGGGTGTTTCGCGCGCGCCACGAGCTCGACGGTCATGTCGTCGCGCTGAAAGTCCTGCGGGATGACCAACTTACGGTGGAACGTTCGATCGACCGCATGATGCGAGAGGCGTCGATCCTCGCCTCGGTCGAGCACGATGGTGTTCCCCGGTTCTACGAATGCGGAATGCTCCCCGACGGCAGGCCCTGGATCGCGATGGAGCTCGTGGAGGGCACCTCGCTCGGCGAGGCGATGCAGCGCGGTGCGATGAGTGCTGACGACGTGATCGACTTCATCGACAGTGTCTCCGGTGTGCTGGCGGCAGCGCACGATCGCGGCGTGACGCACCGCGATCTCAAGCCCGACAACGTGCTCCTGACGCCTTCCTCGTCCTACCCCGTTCGCGTCATCGATTGGGGCATTGCCCACCACCTCGCGGGCACGCGCTACACCGACATCAACGAGGCAATCGGAACGCCGACGTACATGGCTCCAGAGCAGGCTCGTGGCGGGACGCCGCAGGGTACCTGCGATGTCTACGGCCTCGGCGTCGTCGCCTATCAAGCGCTGTCGGGCCGCCCGCCGTTCGTCGGCAGCTCCGCGATCGAGATCCTCGTCCAGCATCTCAACCGGCCAGTGCCCCCGCTCGCGCCGCGCTGCCCGCAAGTACCGGTCGGTCTGATCGAGCTCGTCGAGCGCATGCTGTCGAAGAACACCGAGACCCGGCCCACCGCCCTCGAGGTCTGCGCCGCCACGAAAGAGATGCGGAGCTCGGCAGGTCGAGATTCGAGCCGCGTCTCGCTCTTCATCGACGGGGTGCCTGCGATCCTGCACGAGCAGAACGATGCGACGACATCGCTGCGCGCGCCACACCTCGACAAGACCGGCTCGCGTTAAGCGTCGGGACCTTCCATGTCCTTGAGGTCGTCGAGCGCGTACTCGAACAGGTCCTCGTCGTCGTCGACCAGGCCGAGCTGGCTCGACGCAGTTTCCTGAAGACGGTCGTCCTCGATATCGTAGGCGTCGCGCTCGTCAGGCTCCGGCTCACGATCGCGCTCCGGACGACGGTCTTCGGTATCGGGATCAGTGGGGTCGGACATGGTGGGAGACCGCAGCAAGCTGGGTGCCACGAATTCTCCGACGAAGATCTCCGTGATCAGCGCACTAACGGCAACGTGAACGAAAACTCGGCTCCACGACCGTGCTGGCTCGCCACGGCGATCTTGCCGCCGTGTGCATCGACGATGCCCTTCGCGATCGCGAGGCCAAGGCCCGCGCCACCCCGCTTGGGCCGCCCGCTCCAGTAGCGGTCGAAGACGTGCGGCAGCTCGGCCTCCAAGATTCCGGGACCGCCATCGCGCACGACGAACGTGGCGTCCTGACCGTTGCGCTTGAGCGCGATCTCGATCGCCGAGCCGCGGGCGTGCTTGAGAGCATTTCCGATCAGGTTCCCGAGCACCTGCAGCACGCGCTCGCGATCGGCCGCCACCAGCGTGGGCTCGCCGGGTAGCTGCGCGACGATCACGCCACCGCTCTCCTTTGCGAGCAGCTCGTGATCCTGCGCAGCTTGATTGACGATCGACACCGCATCGACGGTGCCGCGGTTGAGCTGGAGCGCGCCGTTCTCGATCGCGCTCGCTTCGAGCAGGTCCGCGATCAAGCGCTCGGCGCGTGCGGACGAGCGTTCGATCGCCCCGAGATAGCGCTTCGCTGCCTCGGGGATCTCGTCGCGCAACGCTTCGACGGCGAGACTGATCGCGTGCAACGGGCCACGCAGATCGTGCGAGACCACCGCGAGGATGTCGTCCTTCGCTCGCGAAGCTTGCTTCGCCGCTGCGATCGCGCGGGCGGACTCTGCCTCCGCGTGGCCGATCCGGATCGCGAAGCGGATCCGGAGCTCGAGCCTGCGCGGTGATAGATCGGGCTTGGGAATTACGTCGATCGCGCCGGCATCCGCGGCGGCCTGGAGGAGCTCGTCGTCCTGGCGCGCGGTGATCAGCACGATCGGAGTCAGCTTGTTCGCGCCGCGAAATTTCTTCGCGAGCTCGATTCCGCTGGTCTCCCCGAGCTCCTGATCGATGATCAGGCAGTCGTACGGGGTTTGCCCCTGCACGAAACCGGTATCAGCGGCAGTCGCCTCGTCGAGTTGACCAATGGTGAGCGCGCTCTGTTCGAGCGCACGGCGAATCGCCAGCCGATCGACTTCGGCTGCGGCGATGACGAGGAGCCTGACGGTCATCCCGCCTAGCTCTGCTCGACCTCACCCGGATGGCTCGCCTCGGCGACGGGCGGGACCGTGGTGTGTCCGTTCGTGCCGTTCGACGCGCCATTTCCATTCGGGTGGGTGGGAATCGGGCGCGAGCCAGCGGCGTGCTCGGAAGGCTTCCCTTGATCGTGACGCGGCTCTTCCAGGCGCCGATAGAGCGAGCGCCGGTCGATGCCGAGGATACGCGCGGCGTGGGTCTTGTTGCCACCTACTGCGTTGAGCACCTGGCGGACGTAGCGCCGCTCCATCTCGTCGAGCGTGATCAGCTCGCCCGGAGATTCCGTGGTGATGACGATCTTCGAGCTCTGGTGCTCCTGCACCTTCGCGGGCAGATCGTCGACGGTGATCTCGTCGAGGCGGCACAGCGCGACCGCGCGCTCCATGCAGTTCTCGAGCTCTCGGACGTTGCCGGGCCAGTCGTAATCCATCAGCAAGCGAGCGGCGGGGCCAGAAATGCCCTGTACCGGCTTGTTGGTGCGACCCGCGATGCGCTTGAGGAAGAACTGCGCGAGCAGCAAGATGTCGCCCGCGCGCGAGCGCAGCGGCGGCACCGGGATGGCGACGACGTTGATGCGATAGAACAAGTCCTCGCGGAACCGCTTCTCCTCGACTTCGGTCTCCAAGTCGCGGTTGGTCGCGGTGACGACGCGGGCCTCGAACGGGACCTCTTCATCGCCGCCGACCGGGCGGACCTTGCGCTCCTGGAGGACGCGCAACAGCTTGACCTGCATCTCGGTCGGCATCTCGCCGATCTCGTCGAGGAAGATCGTGCCGGCGCCGGCCTGGACGAACAGACCTGCACGCGACCGCTTCGCATCGGTGAACGCGCCGCGGAGGTGACCGAACAGCTCGCTCTCGAGGAGCGGTGCCGGCATCGCCGCGCAGTTGACGGCGACAAACGGCTGATCGCGCCGCGGCGACAAGCTGTGGAGCGCACGAGCGACCAGCTCCTTACCGGTACCGGACTCGCCGGTAACCAGCACCGTGGCATCGCTATCGGCGACGCGCCGGATCATCTCGATCGTCTCGCGGATCGCGGGGCTATTGCCGGCGATTCCATCGATCGGAACCTCGCGGTCGGCTGCCGAGCGGAGGCGCTTGACCTCGCGACGGAGCGACAGGTGCTCGAGTGCGCGACCGACAGCGATCGCGAGCGCATCGACCTTCACCGGCTTGGTGATGAAGTCGTAGGCGCCGGCGCGAATCGCAGCGATCGCGGTCTCGAGCCCGCCCTGGCCGGTGAGGACCAAGGGCAGCAAGTCAGGGTAACGCTGACGGAGCTCCTGGCACAGATCGATGCCGGACATCCCCGCCATCTGGACGTCCGTGACGACGACGTCCGCCGGCTCGGTCCGGAGACGCTCGAGGCACTGTGCTGCGGAATTCACGGCGTCGACATCGAAGCCACGCTTGCGGAGCGAATCTCGCAAAAGGACAGCGGTGTCGTCGTCGTCATCGACGATGAGGATGGTTCCGTTCACGGCGAGGTAAAACCTTTCTATCCCCGTCCGCGCCCAGGCAGGCCTGGATCCTCGTCGGGAATCAAATAGCTGGGCGACGGCCAACTGCGAAGCTGACAACCGCCAGAATCAGAGCCACAACGAAGATGATCTTGGCGATCCCGGCCGCACTCACGGCCAGCCCGGTAAAGCCAAAGATCGCAGAGACGAGAGCGATGATGAAGAATGCAATTGCCCAGGAAAACATTGGGATTACTCCAAGCTAATTGCATTCGAACGCTGCGAGCCACGTGCCAGTAGCGTGCCGAAAATTCGGACGCGCAAAGCGCCGGATCGACGTCGTTTGAGCGCGCACCGGCGAGCGCGAACGCCCACCGAGATCGCGACGCCCACCCACCCGTGCGATCTCGCGCTACTAGGAGATCTGTTGAAAACGGGCCGACATGGGCGAAACCGCCCGGTGGGCGTGAGCGCGCGCTCACTACGTGAGCCGCGACCTGGAATCGATCACCCAACCCGTGAAAATTCGGCACGAGATGCCACGGCACCGTGCGTGCACACGGTTGAGACGCTTTCAACGGCGCCTGCTCGTGTTCCACCCACACGGGCAGTGTCGCCAAGACCCCCGCGATTCAGCGGGTCCCGCCGGTAACGTCCCCCAACGTTACCGGCGGTTTTTTTTCACGACGAGCGTGTCGATCAACTCGAGCGTCGCGCGAACAGCCTCGGGACCGAGCGCCGCGATCTGCGGATCGTCGGGTTTGATCTCACCCAGCCATACAGTCCGCCAAAGCGCGTGGAGCTTGCGCTCGCGGGGCGTGTCGACGACCGGTGAGTCGATGCCGGCGGACCACGCCAGATCGTCACCGAGTAATTCGAGCAGCCAGCGGCCGGGCGGTTCAGCGTCGAGCTGCGGGATGAATCCGAAGAATGCCGGCCGCGATGGTGCCGTGGTCGACAGGATTGCGAGATCCGCGGCACCGAACCGTTCGGTCAATCCGGCGGCGCGAGCGGCGGCTCCGAGGCGACCATTGCCCGCCTCGTAGCGCGCGCGATCGACCGCGGCCAGCACGGCGATCTGGTCGCCGAGCGCGGAGG
>JACCYD010001254.1 GCA_013696695.1 Deltaproteobacteria bacterium
ACCGCGAACAAGGCGCTGCTCGCGCGCCGGCTCGCGGAGCTCGGCGTGCTCGCGCAACGCACCGAGACGCCGCTGCTGTGCGAAGCCGCGGCCGCGGCGGCGCTGCCGATCATTCGCCACCTCTCGCACCGCGCCGACGAGATCGACTCGCTCCTCGCGATCGTCAACGGAACTTGCAATTACATCATCACGCGTCTCGAACAAGACGAGTGGACGATGGAGCGCGCGATCAAGGAAGCGCAGAAGCTCGGGCTCGCCGAGGCCGATCCATCCGCCGACATCGACGGTCACGACGCGGCTGCGAAGCTGTCGATCCTCGCCTACCGCGCGTTCGGCCACTGGGTGCCGCCCGATGCGCTCGCCGTGCGCGGGATCGGCGAGCTGCGTCCGAGCGATTGCGATCTCGCCGAGGCAATGGGCTTCCGGATCCGCCTGGTCGCGCACGCCGCGCGGACCAACGGCAGCTTGACCGCCGCTGTCGAGCCGGTGCTGCTGCCCGACTGGCACCTGCTCGCCTCCGTCGAGGAGGAATACAACGCGGTCTACCTCAAGTGCGCATCGTCGGGCGATCTCAGTCTGTTCGGCAAGGGCGCCGGTGCGCTCCCCACCGCAACCGCGGTGCTCGGCGACTTGATCGATCTCGCGCAGGACAACTCGGTGCAGTGGCCCGAGCCGCGTGCCCTGTCGCCGGTCCCCGCCGCTCCGCGCCGTCATTACCTGCGCGTCTCCGCCGAGTCGCATCCAGGCCTCACCCGGCGCGTCGATTCGCTCGTCCGTCGCGCGGGGATCGTCGTCCAGAACACCGCGAGCCGCAACGAGCCCGAGGTCACGCACCACGGCTTCGTGATCTCGCCGTCGAGCGATGCGGCGATCGCCGAGGTCGTCGAGCAGATCCGCGGCCTCGGTCGCGTGTCGCAGACGCTGTGGCTCGGCCTCGCCGAGTGATCAGGGCCTGCGGAACGAGCGACGCACCTCGGGCGCGTTTGGATCGGCATCCGGCGATCGCAACCGCAGCTCGAAGCGATAGATCTGGCCGACGCGCTCCCCCGTCACGATCGTGACGTCGGTGAACATCGGATCGACGGTGAGTCGTCTGGCGAACTGAGTGACGTCCGAGATGCTCGACGCCTCGCCTTGCAGCGTGATGGTCTGCCCGACCTTCCGGTAGTCCATCAGCCACGCGCGCCGATGGTCCCAGCGCGGATCGGGTCCGAGGTTCGGATCCGCGAGCCGGCTCGCATCGACGGTGCCGTTGCCCGTCAGGATCGCGTCGATCTCCTCGAGCTCGGCGGGCGGCAGTGTTACCGCGCCGTCGGGAAGCGGCGGCGGCGGTGGCGGCGGAGGTGGCCGTGGCCACGGAATCGGCGTGACCAGCTCCGGCTTTGGACCCGGTGGACGATCCAGCCGCTCGAGCTCGTTCGTGTCCTCGACCCGCTCGCAGGCAACGAGCAGCAGCAACCCGAACACGCGCACGGTGCCAGAGTACAATGCCGCGCGATGTCTCGACCGATCGATGCGTGGCTCGATCCGCGCGGCTGTCCGGCCGAGCCGCCGCCGCGCAGCGCGATGGCCCCCGAGACGCGCGCGCTGCACGACGCGCTCGACGCCCACGCACCGTGGCTGCATCCCGACCACCCCACGATCCAGCGCGACCTGCTCGGCTCGCCCGAGGTCGTCGCGTGGCAGGAGGCCAAGCTCGCCTTCATGCTGCGCGGAGACGGCGCCTGGTCGGAGCTGCCTCATCTCTACGCCCGCTATGGCACGCCCGGGGGCTCGCGCCTGATCGCGGCGCTGCGCTCGATCGAGGGGGCGCGCGCCGCGTTCGTCACCGATTGCGGCATGCAGGCATTCGCGCTGGTCACCGATGCGTTGCTCGGTCCCGGCGATCACGCCGTGGTGTTGCGGCAGGTCTACAACAAGACGAAGACGTTCCTCGAGTGGACCGCGCGGCGGGTCGGAGCCACGCTGACGTTCGTCGACGACGGTGATCCAGCAGCCGTCGCTGCGGCGACCACACCGAGGACCAAGCTGGTCTTCGCCGAGACCTTTACCAATCCGCTGATGCGCGCACAGGACATTCCGGGCTTGGTCGCGGCGGCCGGCAAAGCGAAACTCGTCATCGATTCGACGATCGCGACGCCGTGGGCGTTCGATCGCCCCCTGCTCTCGCAAGGTGTCGCGGTCGTCATCGGCTCGCTCACCAAGGCACTCGGCGGTCGCGACCTCGCGCTCGGCGGCTACATCGCCACCGACGACGCCGAGCTCGGCAACCAGATCATGGATCTGATCGCGATGCGTGGCGGCATCCTCGACGATGCGCGCGCCGGCACGGTCGCCGATGGGCTCGCCGAAGCATCGAACCTGCACGCGCGGCGCTGCGCCACGGCCACCGCCGTCGCCGCGTTTCTCGCCGGCCATCCGCGCGTCGAGCGCGTGTTCCATCCGTCGCGCCCCGATCATCCCGATGCGGCGACGATCGCGCGTGACTACCGTCGCCTCGGAGCGATCGTCGCCTTTCGCGTGCGCGATGCCGACGAGCTCCGCCATCGCCACATCGCCGACGTGCTGGTGTCGTGCGGCGTGCTGCGCTACGCGCTGTCGTTCGATGGCCTCGCCACCAAGGTCAACCACCACAAGACCGTGTCCGAGTACTTCACGCCGCCGGATGTCGTGGCGCGCGCCGGCATCGATCGCTTGATCCGGCTCGGCATCGGCATCGAAGCGCCTGCGGATCTGATCGCATGCCTGAACTGGGTGCTTCACCACGAGCCGTCGATCGATGCCGCTGCGCTCGACCACTGGCGCTCGACCCGAGCGCCACGGTAGTCGCATGTGCGCACGTCGAGGTGGCCGTCACGCCACGCGATCTGCGCACTGGCCATGGCTGTTCCACATGAGGGACACTGTCGTGTGCGCTGTGGTGTCCTCCTCCTGTTAGTCGGCGCCTGCGGGGCGTCCGTGGACAACACCGTCCTCGCGCCCGACGGCGCCCCGATCGATACCGCCAACGTCGTCGACAGCGGCATCGATGCACCCGTCGACAGTCGCGCGTGCACCGGTGGCGATGGCGCGATGACCGCAGCCGATGGCAGCTGCATCGTCCTGTTCACCACGCCACAGAACTTCGCGGCTGCCGATGCCTCGTGCATCGCGATCGATTCGCGCCTCGCGATCCTGAACACCGCCGATCGCGACGCGATCGCGAAGGCGTTGATCGGCACCGCCGACGTGTGGATCGGGCTCGGCGATCAAGTGGCCGAGAACACGTTCGTGTGGGTCGATGGCACGCCGCTCGTGTTCGAGAACTTCTTCACCGACGAGCCGAACAACGCGAACGGCGCGTTCGAAGAAGACTGCGTGATGTACTCGGGGAGCCGCGGTGGCTGGGATGATCGGCCATGTTCGAACGCGGTCGCGAACATCGGCGCGACGCCGACCGAGTATCCATTCCTCTGCATGTTCTGAGTCAGCGCGGTCGCTTTCCGAATGGGTGCCTGGGATCGAACACGCCGTTGAGG
>JACCYD010000389.1 GCA_013696695.1 Deltaproteobacteria bacterium
GCCTACGACTACACGCATCGGATCGGCGATCGCATCGTGATGCCGCGAGCCACCGGAATGATGGCGATCCATGTCGCCACCGGCCGGCTGTGCTGGGAGCTGCCGCATCCTGCGGCGTTGCAGAAACCCGCGCGAATCGATCGCGATGGCAACCTGGTCGTGGTGTTCACCGACCAGAGCTGGATGGTCCTCTCGCTGCGTGATGGCGCGACCATCACGGAAGGCATTGCTCGCAACGATCGCGATATCGAGGAGGTGTCGAGGGGCACGACCGAGCTCGGCACGTATCGCGGCCGTGAAGCGAAATACGGCGGCGCGACGATCAAGGTGTCGCAGCGTGAGCTCGAGGTGCGCGGCGGCGGGGCAGGGGGCGCAGCCGACGAGCCGGTCGCGCCGACCAAGGGAGGCTATCCGCTGGACGGCGAGTGGGAAGGCGGCGACTGGACCGCACTCGCCGGCGGCAAGCTCGCGATCGAGCTCAAGCGGAGCTTCGGCGGCAAAACATGGGGCGCGGTCGGCTTGCTCGACCCGACCTCGCTCGAACCGCTCCAGCTGCTCGAGCTCGGCCAGGTCACGAGCGACGTGCACTGCTGGGTGGTCGACGAGCTGCTCGCCGTCGACACCGATCTGCCCGAGCGCCCCGACGACGTGGTGTTCGTGATCGATCCAGAGCTCGAGCGCATCGTCGCGATGTTTCGCGAGGACAAGGCCGACGGCTACCTGTTCGATCGCGACGGCAATCGAATCTGGGAAGCGCCGCTCTGACTATGACTCGGCGAGCACGATGATCTTGTCGGCGCCCGAGGTCGCGAGCGCCGCGCTCGTGCTCGGGTTGATCGTCACGCCGAGCGGCCTTCTCGATCTCCGAAATCATCGCCCACTAACGCGTGCAGTACTGGCCAAAGAAGCTGATGCCCAGCTTCGGCGTCTTCGATCCCGCGATCACGCGATCGATCGGTCCGTTGACCTCGCTCGCGGCGTCGCGATACACGTCAAGGTCATCATCATGCTCGTCCAAATCGGCGTTGTCCTCATACTGTTCGTGTCCGCCTGTTCGAAGAAGGGCCAGGACGGAGCGCAACCCTCCGCCGACAACACGGCCGCCACGACGGCAGACAAGCCGAGCGCCGCGACCGCGATCAAGCTGACCTCCGAGCTCGTGCTCGCGGCCGAGGGGCTCGTCGAGCCCGGTCAGAAGTTCGACGAGGCGCTGGCCCGGCTTGAGGGCAAGCTCGGCAAGCCGCAGTTCGTGCTCGTGACCCGTGACCTGACCATGTACCACTGGGCGCATCGCGCGGGCGACCAGTGCACCCTCCTCGCCGTCCAGAAGGGCTGCGACGATGGTGGTGTGTGTGCCGATCAGGTCGGGGTCGTCGAAAGCCCTCGAACGGAGACGCTAACCGCCAACAAGCACGCCTACAAGAAGTGTGTCGCCGCGACCGAGGGCAAGGACTACAAGGCCAGCATCGACGATTTGTAGCCTCGCGGCGCTCGGTCATGGCTTCGACGTGCCGCGCAGGCAGTGCGAGCTCGTCTCGCGTCCGCTTCTGTCCGTGTCGAACGCAGCCCAGCTTCTAACGGCGTGGCCGGCGTCCGAGCATCGGACACTCTGACCAGAACATCGCGAAGCAGCGTGCGGCTGATGGTCTGGGACACAGCGTGTCGCGCTGGCGTCACGCAGTGGTTCCTCCAACCGTAGTCGCGTCTCGGACTCGTGACGCAAGAACCGGAGATGGGGAACTGACTACTCTACGTACACGCCTCGGCGGCCTCTTTCGTCGTTGCCTTGTCCACACAGTCGAAGAAGGTGGCGCTCGGCGGCGGCTCGCCGACACAGAAGTCGATCTTCTGCTCCCGCGTCGACTCCTTCTCCCCGATTCCCAACTTCATCGTCTTGTCGACCAGGCGAGTACAACGCGAGCGGATGTCTTCGACGACCGCCGCGGAGCCCGTGGCCGTGGCGCCCGGCGTGGTTGATCCGGCTGTCGAGCTGGGTGCCGTCTCCTTCTTTCCGCACCCAGCACAGGCCAAAACGAACGCGACGATCCAGGTTCGACTCATCTTTCTAATCATAACGACACGACGTCCGACTGTCCGGAATTCCGCCGCCACATCGCCCTTACACGCACGCCGTCCTCGTCGTGGCGATCGGATCACGGCGGGCGAGATCGTCGAGGTCGTCGGCCGTGCGGATCCATGGCGTGGGCATGTCAACGCGCCTTGATCTCGATGTGCGCTAGCGCGGCGGCGTGACGGTGGTCGAACGTCGCGCGATCGATCACGAGGGTGACGTCGCCGGGTTCGTCCGCGTAGCTGCGGGCCTCAGCGCTATCGTCGAGACGGTAGCCGATCTTCTCGAACACGCGACGCGAGGCAACGTTGTGCGGCACGACCGAGGCGTAGATCCGTGCGAGGCCGAGCTGTGCGAAGCCGAACGCGTGGATCATGAGGGCGAACCGCGTGCCGA
>JACCYD010000429.1 GCA_013696695.1 Deltaproteobacteria bacterium
GCTCGGTCCACTGCGCGATGTGGTTGTTGCCTTCGATGTTCTGGAACGGCAACCGGAACGCCGACACCGTCGGGTCAGCCGCCTGCGACGCGCGACTCGGGAAGAACGGCGTCATCCAGATCTGCGGGCGATTCGCGCCGACCAGCCGCACGCCGAAGTCGCGCTTGCTCGACACGGTGACCCAGAACAGCGGCTCGCTGTTGATGCCGATCGTCTGCTGGAACGGTGCCCACCGGCCCCACGAGTTGGTGAGACCGGACGCTTCGTTCGCCGCGCCGAGCGGAATCGGCGCCGCGCTGCCATCCGCCTTGACGACGAACAGCTGGGCGCCGGTGTTGTCGTACGCGTCGCCGTTGTTGACGTCGCGGTTGAACAGCACCCACTCGCCATCGGGCGACCACGAGGGATAGAAGTTGTTGCCGCCGTCGGTGATCAGCGGAACCTCGGCACCGAACGTCATGGTGGTCGCGTCGTACGACCGCGTGTAGAGATGGCCGGTGGAGAACTCCCAGTCCGAGCCCTGCGGTGCGCGTACGTAGACCAGCTTGGTGCCGTCGGCGGACATGTCGGGATGCGAGACGTAGCCGGCGGCGGGCATCGTGGTGAGCGCGGCTTGATCGGTGGAGCCGCGGACGGTGAGCACGCCCTGGTGAACCGTGAGGATCTGATTGCCGTCGGCCGAGAACGTCGCGAAGTTCCAGCGCGCGAAATCGGTCTGCCGCGTGCCGGTGGCGACATCGACCATGGTGGCGAGGCTGTCGCCGCCGTCGTAGGTGATCGCCATCTTGGTGCCGTCGCGCGACAGCACGTGGCAGGCGACGCAACGCCCGGACGTCTGGTTGCGCGTCATGTATTCCTCGGCCTGCTGGCCGGGCTTGCCCATGTCGTGGCGGTAGATGCCATCGGGCCCCGTCGTCGATGCAGCCGCCCAGTAATAGAGACCGCCTTCGAGCGTCTCGTTGGTGAGCTGCACGGTGCGCGCGGGCGCGGCGCCGACCGAGGTGGGATTCGCGGTGTTCACGCCGCGCACCTGGTATCGAACGTTCGGCTGGCGACCGACGGCAGCCAGCCACTCGGCGGCCAAGAACGACGAGAACGATGCCATCGGACCCGCCGCGGCGTTGCCGTTGCCGCCCGGAACGTAGACGCGCACGTCGGAGAACTCGGTCTGGAGCGAGACCTCGAACACGTTGTTGCCCGACGAATCGATCCAGTGCGTTTCGAAATCGCCGAGGTTGCGCGGCATCATGACATCGTCGGCGGGATACAGGACGAGCGGTGCGATCGCGGGATCCTCGGGGCCGCCGAACAGATCCGGCGTCGATGGATCGAGCGTCTCGTCGACGCGCACCGACTTGACGCGTGCGATGATCTCCGCGGTGCCGACCTTGTCGACGAGCTGACCGTACACGGTGGTCTTGCCGGCAGTGCTGATCGCGACCTTCGCGCCCTGGAACGTGCCGAACGCGGAGTCGACGGAGAACACGGTGTCGCCGGTGACGTCTTCGACGAAGCCATCGCCGTACGTCAGCGTCGCGGTGTAGTCCTGATTCGCAGGCACGCCGTTGAACACCACGAGCTCGGTGGTCGGCGGCGAGATCGAAAGCACCGCGTCGGTGTCGTCGCGATCGGTGGGGCGCTCCCCGCACCCGAACGCACCGACGACGAACAACGCGCACAGAAAAAATCCGCGGTCCCTCATGAGATGCATCCTATGCAATTCACCGCGTCGAGTGGAATTGATCTGCGAGTCGTTACCCGAAACGCGACGCCGCAAATTGTCACCGGCGGGGTCAGTTGTCTCCACGCGACGCGTGACGCCGACATCATGCTAAGAGGGAGACGGTGCGGTCACTGACGTCGGTCCTCGGGAACTCGCAGCGCCTCGACGGTGGCGCGATGTTCGGCAACGCCCCGAAGGCGATGTGGGAACGCTGGATCCCTCCCGACGAGCGGAACCGGATCCCCCTCGCCTGCCGCTGCCTGCTGATTCGCGACGGTAAGCGCGTGATCCTGCTGGAGACTGGCATCGGAGCGTTCTTCGAGCCGGCCCTCCGCGAGCGGTATGGCGTGGTCGAGGATTCGCACGTGCTGCTGGCCTCGCTGGCCGCGGTCGGCGTCGCCCCCGCCGATGTCGATGTCGTGGTGCTGTCCCACCTCCACTTCGATCATGCGGGTGGCGCGCTCACCAAGTTCGAAGCGAACCAGCCTGCGAAGCTGGCGTTTCCGAAGGCTACCTACGTGGTCGGGGCCGAAGCCTGGCAGCGAGCGGTGGCGCCACACGCCCGCGACCGCGCGTCGTTCATCCCGGGCATGACCAGCCTGCTCGCGAGCAGTGGCCGGCTCGAGCTCGCCGCCTCCGATCGCGCCGCCGCCCTCGGCGATGGCTATCGGTTTCATCGCAGCTCGGGCCACACGCCCGGCCTGCTGATCACCGAGGTCGAGATGCCCGACGGTCCGGTGGTGTTCGTCAGCGATCTGATTCCCGGCCGCGCCTGGGTGCATCTGCCGATCACGATGGGCTACGACCGCTATCCCGAGGTGCTGATCGACGAGAAGGCGACGCTGCTCAACGATCTGGAGCAGCGCGGCGGCCGGGTGTTCTTCACCCACGATCCGATGATCGCGATGGGCAAGATCCAGAAGGATGAGAAGGGCCGGTTCTCGACGACCGACGAGCTTCGCGAGCTCGTAGATGTGACGGCGTAGCCGAAACGGCGAAGCGGCCGATCACTCGGCCACTGGCACTCGTTTCGAAGCTTCTACTGACCGCAGGACGTCTCGGCCCAGCGAGCGACGTAGCCACCCGCGCGGAGCGTCGCGCCTTCGAAGAACAGGCCCTTCAGCACGCCATGGTCACCCTGGCGGTCGAGCCAGCGCGCCTCGAACGAATCCGTCGCGGCGTCGTAGTTGCCCTGGATGACACCGGTGAACCGACCGTCGCGGTCGATGAACTTGCCGAACATCACCGAGTTGCCGTTGCGGCGTTCCCCGAAGATGCCGCGCACGTGACCGATCGGCTCGCCCGCTGCGTTCGCGACGACGCCGAGGTAGACGCCCGCGTTCGGTGCGAGTGCGTGCCAGCGTCCACGCATCGTGCCGTGCGCACACGAGTCGTTGCGCCGGCGACCGGCGGCGACCATGCGATTACCGTCACCGTCGTCGCGAACGATCGGGCCGGTGGCCAGATCGCGGAGGTCGATCGTGTGGACGCGCGTGCCATCGATCGAGCGATAGGTCAGGCGGATCGGCTCGGCATCGCCCGGGCGATCGTCGACGATGCGCAGCACGAGACCATCGGCGAACGGACGCGTGACCGAGCGAAACTCGATCAGGTCACGACGCGTGCGCGGCAGCGTGCGATCGGTCGCCAGCTCGAAGCCGATGCGCCGGCGGATCAGCATGCCGCCGCGCGACAGCTCGAGCGTGCCGCTCCAGTCGCGGCCGTCGGTCGCCGTCGGGTCGGGCGGCAACCGGCCCCACACGAGCGCCATGTCGTGAGCCTCGGCGCCGACGACGTCCATCGCGGTGATGTCTGCCTGCATCTCGTCGGCGACGTCGCTCGCGGGCTCGATCTGCGCCTCGGCAAACAGCGTGGTCGCGCCGAACTCGGCGGCTTCATCGGCGGTATCGAAGCCACCGTTCTCGAGCTCGAGATCCGCGGTGACCTCTTCGACAGGGGTCGCATCGTTGGTCATGCAAGCGCCGAAGGACAGCGCGGCGAGAAGTGAGAACGGAAGCTTGGGGGTGCGCATGGGAATCTCTCCTTGAGGGTTCGGTCGACGAGAGGACCAAGAGCAACTGGCTTGCCAGCGGCCAACTCCGCGTGGCGAAACCGGAGTCGTTCCACGCCGGTACCTCGAGGTACCGATCGGGCTCGCGGGCAGGCCTGGAGCGGAACCTCCAGGTACCGCGGTGTAAGCCCGTGATCGTTGGTGGTGTTCGAGGCGGCGCTCAGGGCGGCGCCGGCTGCACGACCAGCGTGGTCCTGCCGTCCACGATCACGATGTCCTCGCGATGTACCACCGCGCCGGTCGCGGGTGCGACGAGCGTGACGACGTGTGCTCCGGCGGGCAGCGCCTTGAACGGCAGGATCGGCGTCTTGCCGATCGGCTTTCCATCGACGAACACGTCGAGGTACGACGTGCGCGAGGGGTGATGCTTGACGATCAGCTTGCCGATGCCGGTCTCGACGGCCGCATCGAGTGGTGCGATCGGCGCGTCGGGCGGAGCGCGCGGCGCATCTTGCGGCACGCGCACCGGGGCTGCGTCGCGCGTCACTCGCGGCGGAGCGTCGGCGATCACCGGTGCATCCGGTGACTCGGCATCGGGCGGTGCCACCGATGCATCCGGCGCTTGCACGATCACCACGGCGTCGGGCGCGGCATCGAGCTGCGCGACCGCGGCATCGACGACGCTCGGCGTGGTCGATCTCGCGAGGAACCAGATCGCGCCGCCGATCGCGAGCACCACCGCGAGGCCGAGGATCACCGGCACGGCGCGGCTCCGGCGAGGCAGCGAGTCGTGGCTCGCCGCCTCGAGGTGTGTCGACACCTGAACCTCGGCTGATGGCGCCGGCGTGGCAGGTGCTG
>JACCYD010000437.1 GCA_013696695.1 Deltaproteobacteria bacterium
GAGCACCTCGACGCTGTTGAACTGCACCGTAGCCGGCTGCACGACCACCGGTGCGATGGACTTCGCATCGACCGGGATCGCGATCGCTCCATCGGCATCGCCGGCCAACGACAGCGTGATGTCTGCATCGCCGCGCACCGTCGGCGTGAACGACAGCGTGAACGTCTTGGTGTCGCCGGGAATCACCGTACATGCGGTGCTGCAACCGGACAGCGCGTACTCTCCGAGGCGCGCGCCGGTGGCCTTCGTCACCGTGAAGACGAGATCGATGTTGCCGTCGTTCCTGACGCTGACCGTTCGCTGCGCCGTGGTGCCGACCTCGACGATCTGCCCGAAGTTGAGGCTCGTCGGATCGAGCGTCGCCTCGGCGCGGCCGGCCACGCAGCTGAGCCCGCCCGACACATCGCCGCCGCCATCCGTGTCGCTCGAGAAGTCGACCGACGCCGTCATCGTGCCGCTGGCGCCCGCGGGTGGCGTGCACACCACGCTGATGGTCTGCGGCGCGAGCAAGCCCGGCGTTCCGAAGTTGCACGCGACGCCGCTGCATCCACCGGCGGCGACGAACGAGAACCAGCCGGCGCCGCCGACGATCGCGGCTGCGGTGATCCGGAGCGGCCCCGGGTTCGTGAGCTCGGCGTTGGTCACGCTCACGGTGTCGGTGTCCGACGAGCCGAGATTGACGATGCCGAACGAGATGTCGGTGACCGCGATCCGCGCCGCGGTGCCGGTGCCGTCGAGCGTGACCGACGTGGTCGGGTTGATCGGATCGTTGCTCGCGATATCGAGCTTCGCGGTCCGTGCGCCGGCGGCGCCTGGGTTGAACCGCACGACCACGTTGACGCTGCTGTTGATCGCGACGGACGCCGGTGCCGGGTTCGTGATGATCGAGAAGTCCCCCGCGTTGGTGCCGCTGATCGTGATCGCCGTGATGTTCAGCGCGCTGTCGCCTTGCGAACCGATCTGGATGGTCGCGTTGCTCGTCGTCGGTGCGGTGGCGGTGTCCAGAACGCGTCGGGCGGCGAACGTCGCGGTGGCCGGAGCGTTGATCTCCGGCGCGGTGCCTTTTCCCGTGACCGTCAGGGTGCCGAGGCTCGCGTTGTTGGGATCGCGGAACGTCACCGTACACGTCAGGCTGCCGCGTGCGACGGGTGTGAACGTGACGTCGATCGACATCGGCGAGACAGGGAGGATCACGCGAAAGTTGTCGGGCGGCGTAGGCGTCACCGTGACGACACCAGCACCACAACCCGTGCCCGTGATCGCGAAGCTCGCGAGGTCGTCCCCGAGCGCCTGGTCGGTGCTGACCGTGGTGCTCTGCGTGTCGCTCGCTCCGACGGCGACATCCCCGAACGCGATCGGGCTCGGGTTCGCGGTGAGCGACGCGAGCGCGATGCTCGACGACCCGAGAATCATGAGCACCAGAATTAGGCAACGCTTCGCCATCAAGACTCCCGAAAGCGGTGCCAGGGCAGTCATCCCGGCGACGCGGCTACCATCATCGTACCCCCACCGGCCAACCCCCGAAAGCGACTCGCCCCACGGCATCGATCACGGGGCGCGTGATCGATCACAGGGCCGCGTGTAGGATGCCGCGCATGACGGAAACACCGAGCGGACTCAAGTACGAAGATGCCGTGGTCGGAACGGGTGCCAGCCCCCAGAAAGGCCAGAAATGCACGATGCACTACACGGGCTGGCTCTGGGTGAACAACGCAAAAGGGAGCAAGTTCGATAGCTCGCACGATCGTGCGGAGCCGTTCGAGTTCCCCCTCGGCATGGGCCGGGTGATCAAGGGCTGGGACGAGGGCGTCGCGTCGATGCAGGTCGGCGGGAAGCGCACCCTGCTGATCCCGCCGGGCCTCGGTTATGGCGAGCGCGGCGCGGCCGGGGTGATTCCGGGCGGCGCGACGCTCCTGTTCGAGGTCGAGCTACTCGGCGTGGGATGACGAGCGGGCTAACGATGACCAGCGGGCTAACGATGCTGACACGCACCGAGCTCGGCGAGCGTGGTGGCTGCCATCGCGCAACGGTGCCCCTCGAGCGAGCCGGCGCGGCACGCACCTAGATATTGATCGCGGAGCTCGGTCTGGAGCTTCGTGACCTCGTCTGCCGTTGGCAGCTGGTTCGGCTTGGTCTTTTTGAGCTCGGCCAGCTGGATCTCGATCGCGTGCGCGAACTGATCCGTGCAATCGCGCTCGCTGGGCCCGGGCGCCACGACCTGGGCGTCGGCGGGGACCGGCGTGTTCGAGCCATTCGGCTTCTTCGGCTCCCCACCGCCGCCGGGACATGCCGCGAGCAAAGCCAGCCAGAACAGTGAGCGCACGGTGCGTAGATGGTAGCGTGTTTACTCCATGGCGCTGTGGTTCGCCGCGCTGCTCGGCGTCGTCCAAGGGCTGACCGAGTTCCTCCCGATCTCGTCGACCGCCCATATCCGGATCATGGTCGCGTTGTTCGGCTATTCCGATAAAGGGATGGCCGCGTACACGGCCGTCATCCAGCTCGGGACGCTGCTCGCGGTGCTGATCTATTTTGCGAAGGACCTCGCCGGCGTTTCGGTCGCGATGTTCCGCGAGCCGGGGACGCCCGAGGGCCGGCTGCCGTGGCTGCTCGCCGCTGGGACCGTCCCGATCGTGATCGCGGGCCTGCTGCTCAAGAAGCACATCGAGGGCGATCTGCGATCGCTCTACGTCATCGCGATCGCGCTGATCGTCGTCGGCATCGCGATGGCGGTGATCGACAAGCTGTACGGCGGCGGCGAGGGCAAACGCCCACTCGCAGAGATCACCTATACCGATGCCATCCTGGTCGGCCTCGCGCAGACGCTCGCGCTGGTCCCGGGGGTGTCGCGGTCCGGCGCCACGATCTGCATGATCCTCATCCTCGGCTTCACCCGCAGCGATGCCGCGCGGTTCTCCTTCTTGTTGTCGATCCCCGCGATCGCGGGCGCTGGCATCTTCGAGGCCAAGGACGCGTTCACTCATCTCGGACGCGAGGCGATCCCCGCGCTCGCGGTCGGCATCACCACCGCCGCGATCACCGGCTACATCTCGATCGCGTGGATCATCAAATGGCTTGGGTCTCACGATCTGATCGGGTTCGCGATCTACCGCATCGTCGCCGGGCTCGCCCTGCTCGGCGGACTGTTCACGCGCCTTCTGTAAAGTGCCAGCGAGTGTGAATTGGCGCACGCGATGCGCGCATCACCACGTGGTGCTGATACGCTCCTGGCGTTCGTCCAACGAGGGTACCGATGAGGATCGACCTACGGCTTCGCGTTCTCACGCTCCTGCTTCCGCTGTTCGCGTTGTTTGCGAGCGAGCGGGCAGAAGCACAGCCGGCAGGCTGCCCGAATGCCAAGGCACAACGCACGCAATACGCGGTGAAGATCGATTCGGTGCCTGTAGGTGCCGCGATCTTCGTCGACGGCAAGCAGTGCGGGAGCCTCGGCTCCACACCGTGGACGGGCAAGCTGAACCCGGGCACGATCACGGTCATCTTCGAGAAGGACGGCTACAAGCCGTTCACGAAGTCGATCACGGTCGCCCGCGTTCGCAAGCAGCAAGACTTCTCGGTCGCGCTCGAGCCGCAGCCGCGCATCGAGGTCAACGCGAACGCCGACAAGAACGTGGTCGGCGCCACGGTGACGGTCGATGGCGTCCCGGCCGGCACGGTGCAAGGCCCGCTGATCATCCTCACCACCGCCGCGCGCCACCTGCTCGAGATCAAGAAGGAGAACTTCGAGACCATCTCGCAGTGGATCGATCTCACCACCACCGCCTCCCAGGTGTTGACGCCGGTGCTCAAAGAGATCAAAAAGTTCGGGTCGATCACGGTCGACGCCGATGTCCCCGACGCCGAGATCTACATCGATCAGAACCGCCACCCCGACAACACGCCGGCCACCATCGAGAAGGTGCCGGAAGGCGTGCACGTCATCGAGGTCCGCAAGAACGGCCAATCGTGGACCAAGCCGGTCACGGTCAAGGAAGGCACCCCGGTCAAGATCCGCGCCGAGCTCACCGCCGGCGTCGGCGTCATCCGCGTGATGTCCGACACCGCCGGCGCGCGCGCCTTCATCGATTCGATCGACAAGGGCCCGGTCCCCGTCGACATCAAAGACATCAAGGCGGGCGAGCACATCATCCAGATCAAGGCGCCGGGCTTCAAGACGCACGAGGAGATCGTGGCGGTCACGCCCGGCTCGTCGAAGACCGTCAAGAAGGAGCTCGACGCCGACGTCCCCGCGGATAGCGGCACGCTCAAGATCGTCTCCACGGTCCCCGACGCCACCGCGTTCGTCGACAGCGTGGCGGTCGGCACCGGCATCGAGGTCCGCAAGCCCGCGGGCGAGTACCTCGTGCAGGTCCGCAAGCCCGGCTACAAGCAGTTCGAGCAGAAGGTCAAGGTCGAGTCCGGCAAGCCCACGGTGATCACCGCCGACCTCAAGATGGTCGGCAAGCTTCGCATCCTGTCGAACCCCGCGGGTGCCAACGTCATGATCAACGGCTTCTCGGTCGGCAAGACGCCGATCGAGACCGACGTCGAGACCGGCGACACCATCCTCCGCATCGAGATGCCGGGCTTCAACGCCTACGAGGAAACGATCAAGGTCGAGGGCGGCGACAAGACGCAGACGATCTCCCGCGAGCTCGCGGTCGCCGGCAAGTCCGAATCCGAGCTCGAGAACGAGCAGAAGGGCCTGTCCTCGTTCGGCGCGCGCACGCTTCCCCGCGGCCGCTCCACCGTCGACATCGACGCCGGGTACCCGTACTTCCTCAACGCGCGGATCACCGTCGGCGCCGGCCGGATCGCCAAGCGCTTCGGCTTCGATGCCACCGTCGCAATCCGCACGATGCTCGCCCGCACCGAGCTCGGTCTCGGCGGCCGCATGATGCTGTCGAACAACGATCCGTTCTCGGCGGGCGTGTTCAGTAGTCTATTTTATGGCAGCAAGCTGTTCGACGACTCGCAGCGCTCGGGTGTCACCTGGGATGTTGGCGCCACCGCGTCGCTGACGGCGCTCTCCAACGTCACGATCAGCGGCCGCGCGTACTTCGAGTTCTGGTCCGATCGCCACTGCCCGGCGCTCGACCCCGGGATGACCAACGGCTTCGAAGGCACCGATCCCACGGACACGTGCGTCGGCTACAAGGCGCGCCAGATCGACGGCATGGATCCGGCCGACTTCAGCGCCGATGACGCCAATCGCGTCAACAAGCTCACCGGTGTCGACCCGAACAAGCCCGAAGATCTGTACGGCCGCGATAACGGCGCGCGCTTCCTGCTCTCGATCGCCGCCGAGATCGCCGTCCAGCAGCGCTGGAACATCTACGGCATCATCGAGGGCGCGCCGTTCCAGGGCAAAGACGAGCGGGCGCTGTTCACGTCGCTGTTCTCGGGCCCCATGGCCACCAACGACTTCCTGATCTACGCGCGCTTCGGCCTGACCTACAAGTTCTAAGTCAGCGCAACGGCAGCCGCGCCGCGATGAAGTCCGAGACCTGGTTCGCCACCGGCGGGTCCAGGTTTGCGAGCACGACGATCGTGTAGCCCGAATCGCAGATCGCGAGATCGCCGTTCATGCCGGGGGCGCCACCGCTGTGACCGAAGCAGCGCACCGGGCCGCTAGATTCGGTGAACCCGTACGCGTATTTCATGCGCGGCCCCATGTCGACCTTGCCGGTCGTCAGTAGCTTCAGATGCGCGGCGTCGACGAGCTTGTGGTTGACGAGCGCGTCGCCGAATCGCGCGAGATCGCCGACGGTCGAGTAGCCACCGCCTGCGGACGTGCCGCGAAACGGCAGCGTGTCGGTGTTGGGGACCCACGGACCGGTCTCGTGCATGTAGCCGATCGAGCGATCGGAAACCTTGTCGTCCTCGGGGAGCGACGCCGTCGCGGTCATGCCCGCTGGCTCGAACACGTGCTCTTCGACCGCGTCGTAGTAGCTCTTCCCCGTTACCTTCGCGATCGCGACGCCGAGCAGCAAGAAGCCGTAGTTGCTGTATTGAAAATTGCCCGGCTCGACTTCGAGCTCGCGGTCGCCGTAGAGCTTCACGTAGTCCTCGAGCGTGCGCAGCTCGCGACGCTTCTCGTCGAATTTCGGCCCGAAGATGTCGCCGGTGCCGCCGGTGTGGCTGAGCAGGTGATGGATCGTGACCTTCGTCGCGACCTGCTTGTTCGGATAGTCCGCGAGCACCTTGCCGAGCGGCGTGTCGCGCGCGAGCTTGCCTTCCTGCACGAGCCGCAGCGTCGTCGCGGCGGTGAACATCTTGTTCATCGAGCCGATGCGAAACTTGGTGTCGAGCGTGTTCTTGATCTTCTGCGCGCGGTCGGCCATGCCGTAGGCCTCGGCGAAGATCGTCTTGCCGTGCTTCGCGACAAGGACCGCGCCCGAGAAGGCGTCACGCGCCACGAGCCGGTCGAGCTCCGCGCGCAGGGCGACGATCGCCTCGGCCTCACTGACCCGTTTCGGCTGGAGGTCGTCTGGCGTCGGGATCGGATGAATCTCGAAGCGCGTCACCTTGTGCGGTGGGGCAGCCTCGACCTCGATCGACACGCGCGCGTGTTGCTCGCTGGCCTTCTCCTTCATCACGACGGTGTGCTTCGTCGGCGTCGATTCTTCGACCTTGCGAACCTCGAAGCCGCCCGTCCCACGTGCGAGGCCGAGCTCGTTCTCCACGCTCTTCACATCGTCGCTCGCGACGTCATACGGGAAGTGTTGCTCGTGATACGCGAGCAGCTTCGCCTGGTCAGCGGTGTTGAACGCGGCAAGCCACCCCGCGAACTGTTGCGAAGCACCGCTCTCCGCTGGCACCGGCGGCGACTTCGCATCCTTCGAGCAAGCGACAACCAACAGCACGACCCACCAGATTCGCATCGGCAGGGAGTGTACCGACGGTGAGCAGGGATGCACGGTGTGAAATCACCCAACGGTTTTGGGTCGGCGGCAGGATAGGGGAGTGAGCAGCAACAGCTCGCTGTTCGGCGGTGACGCCTCGACGGCGTCGCAACTACATCCACCGCGAACATCGCGATCGCCCTGAACGAACAGGAGAGCCTGGCGGTGTCCGTCCAGCCCTGTCTGGTTGGTCGCATGGCTGGTATGGGCCTCTCATCGGCGGCGCGTATATACCGTATATACGATCCTCCAACCGAGGCCCCGAGTCCTGTCCTCAGGAAGAGCTGCCCCGCGCGAACGTCCTTAGACGGCGACGAATCGAACCACGCTTTATTAGATGATCGCGGTGACGTCGCACTCGCCGTAGTGGCTGCGTCGCGAGATCATCGAGACTCGATCGCCGGTCGCGAGGCGGTGACGACTCGACGCCGATGCCGTTGACGTGAAGGCCCGCCTCCTCGTTCACGCCACGACGCGCCGAGAACCTTGACCGTCCCTGCGGGCTGCGCCTGACGAACCACGCATCCCCGTGCCGCTCGAAGGCGAAGTTCGCGTACAACGAGTCGACCTCGTCGACATCGATCAGCTGGCGAGCACCGAGCGTGCCCGGGTCCGTATCGAGAACGAGCACCGGACGTGCGAGGAAGTCATCGGGCTCGCCGTCGAGCTCGACATACCCGGCGTGTTCCCCCGCGACGAACGCCCGGACGTCATCCGGTAGCTGCAGGTTCAGCGCGTCGAGCACCCATGCCCATGCCGAGCGCGTCGGTTCGCACGCTTCGCGAAGCATGTCCGTCGCGGGGGTGGCCGACGCGAACGCGCGGAGCGAGAAGGCATGTTCTCGCGTGAGCTCGCGGGCCGCACTCACCAGCTCGAGCGGCTCCAGCAGCTGGACCGCGATGTGATCTTCCTGGAGCGCGGCGCGCGTTCCGCCGAACTGGTCGAACACCTGCTCGGCCGTGACCCGCGACGACAACAACGTCGCTCGACACGCGAACGGGGGGACACAAGCGAGATCGATGATCGTGCGCAACAGTTCTTCAGGTCGACGGTCCGCTCACAGGTAGCACAAGAAACGTGGTGAACGGTTTTGCACATCAAGTCCGCCGGTTGCACTCCGTCGACTGCCTGGCTGGTCGAGCTGCCATCGCGAAGCGTTGCGGAATCGCACGCATAGGCTGGCCGCGGTCTTGCTCGTCGAGCGCGGCATGCAGGACCGCCCCGCCACCGATCCCCCACGCGTCTCCGAACGTGACCTCGACGAGGTGTTGCAGAGCCTCGAGGTCGAGCTCTACGGACCGCCAAAGAAGCGGGAGCGCGACGACTCGACGGTCGTTCAGACCCTCCCGGCTCGCGACTAGCGAAGACGGTGGAGACCGGCCGGGCGCTTCGGCACCGACTTGGTCTTCGGCGCGTAGTCGTGGCCATCGCCACGCAGCAGCGTCTCGACGAACGACGCCGGCTTGAGGCTGATGTGCGAGTGATGGTGATGGTGGAGGAACCAACCCTGGTTCATGTTCGTCGTCTCGTACGCGAGCACGATGTTGTTGCAGGCCGCCGCAGTGATCCAACCC
>JACCYD010001261.1 GCA_013696695.1 Deltaproteobacteria bacterium
GCCGAAGTCGTCGCGCAGCTCGGTGATCAGCTTGCGCTTGGCGGGAAACTCGAAGCCGAGGTCGTCGAGCATGCGATCGAGGCCGATCAAGGCCGCGCGCCAGGTCAGCTCCGCGCCTTCGTCGGCGGGATATGCCTCGATGATCGAGACCACTGCATCGCTGTCGGCGGCGAACACGCGCTCCGCGAGCTCCATCGCACGCGCGCCACCGTAGCGCTCGATCTCGCGTTCGTAGGTATCGAGTTGCGTCTTCCAGACGACACCGGCATCGAGGTACGGCTTCATCACCTGCTGCAGGCGCGGCAGCACCCTGGACAGCAGCGCATCCGGCGCACCGGCGACGCGAAGCCGCAGGTGCCATTCGGGATCGACGTAACGGAGAAAGAACCAGCGCTCGGCGGCGCGGCTGTCGACCAGCTCGCGAAGCACCGGTCCGAGCTCGCGCAACACGGCATCGCACATCGCGAAGCCGGTGTAGTACTTGACGAACAACCACTCCGATCCGGGCGGCATGCTGCGCGGGATCGGCTGCGGTCGAGGCCTCGGTGCGACGTGCGCCTTGGTGCCCGGCTTGGCGTAGAACAACTGCAGCTCGTGCGCGTAGCGGCCATCGGGTCCGTGCACGCCGAGCTCGTCGGGTGCGGGGAACAGCTCGAGCAGGATCGCCGACTTCTGCCCGCGCACGATGTTGACGAAGCTGTCGACGGTGAGTCGGTTGTCGAGATCGACCGGCAACTCGTTGTCGTGATCGGCGATCACGACCCAGCGCGGCAAGCCGAGGCGCTCGCGGAGTGCGGAGACTGCGGCTGCGACCTGCACCCGGCCCTGCTTCGCGGCGTCCTTGATCGGACCGATCTCCGCCGGACCGAGGTTCCAGCGGGCGCGCGACAACACCAGCTTCCCGCTGGTCACGCGCGGCAGGAACGGCGCCTCCGTCACCGCACCCCACGACCAGCCGACCTCGCAGCCATCGTCCTCGGCAAGCGCGGCGAGGAACCGATACACCGCCAAGCTGCGCAGCGTCGTGTTGTGGGCGCTGGTCAGCCGCGGCACGATCACCTTGTCGAGCCGGCGCGAGCGCAGCACGAAACGATCATGGACGACCGACAACATCAGATCGGTGACTGGAATCTGGCGCTCGGTCGGCGCACCGCTGCGACCGAGGAACACGATCTCGTAGTCCCGCAACACCGGGCGCAGCAGCACGTTGCCGATCCGGCCCTCGGGAAGGTGCACGATCTCCGCGAACACCGCCTGACGGCGCCGCGCCTGTTCGCGCGCGATCAGATCACGCGCGATCGCCTCGATCGCGGGAGACCCGTGACAGAACCGACCGAGCATGCGAACACCTGGCACGTCGGGCGGCAGGATGCGCACGCGGTAGTCGCCGCGCTCGAGCGCTTCGGGCGACGTCACCGCGATCGCGATCGGTACGGCCATGACGTCGAACAGGGCCGGCGGGCGTTCGGTGGCGAGTGCGGCCTCGTCGGTCGCATCGAGCTCGATCGGAGCGCGCGATGCCGCCCCCCGCTGGACGAGTCGCAGCAGGTGACCGTCGCGCGCACTCCACGGCATCGATCGCGGTTGCGGGCGGCGCGGGAACTCGACGTCGAGCAGCGGCGCCGACGGTGGTCGCGGCTGCCCGAACGCGACGCCGATCTCCTCGTCGAGCACCTCGACGAGCGGCACCTCGCGCGCTTCGTAGCGCGCCGAGAACTTGTTGCGAAACTGACCGAGAAGATCGCGCCCGCCGATGCCCCCGCAACGATGCAGCAGTGCGAGGCCGCGCGTCACTTCGTCGACGATGGCGTGGCCGATCACGAGGTCGGCACTCGGCAAATACAAATCCACCTGGAACAGACGCTCGATGCGTGGCTCGATCAGCAGCTCGCTGCCCTCGTTCGCGATCGCGCGATACACCGACGGGGGTTGACCGAGCGGGGCTTGCTCGATGGCCGCGAGGTGTTGCGCGATGCGCTCGAACGGGGCGACGAAGGTGGAGGCGCCGATCGCGCGCAGCTTGTCGAGGATCGGGTCGAGCGGCTCGGGGCCGGTGACCGGCGGCTCGAGATCCGACACCAGCAGCTGGGTGTCGACGAGCTGGCCGATGAACGCCTCGGCATCGTCGGTGCCGATCTCCGGGTCCTCGCACAACGCGACGACCAACTCGGCGATCGTGGCGCCGCCGGCCGCGCGCAGGAGCAGGCGCTCGAGATAGTCGGTCGGCTCGAGATCGACGAGGTGATAGCTGCGCCCGGCCGGCGTCGTCTTGACCTCGGCGAACCGCAACCGGCCGGCGGCCCTGTACAAGCTCGTCGTCGGCGCGTAGCGGAGGCCCGCTCGCACGTCCGGATGTTCGGAGATCTTCGCGCAGGACGACAGCAGGTAATCTCCGTCGAGCCGGATGTGACGCTGCGCGGCGCTGCGGTCACCGATCACGAGCGAGCTGGACTTGCCGATCGCGCCCGGTCCGATGCGCGACATCAGCCCGAACGGGGTCGGGCGGCTCGCCATCCGCGACACGTAGCGCACGAGGGTCTGCTCCACCGCGCGGGTCTCGGGATCGTCGGGGTTCGCGAGCCAGGCCTCGAGATTGGCGTCGAGCTCGGGCGACGAGACGAACAACGCCTCGCGGATCACCGGATCGACGACGATGCGCCGGAGCTCGCCACGGAGTGCGCGCTCGTCGGCGCCAGCGTCGCGCCACCGCACCAGCGTGTCGATCGGCAGTAGCGGCACGCGCACCACGACGTGCGGCGTGGCCTCGTGCTCCCAGCCCGGAATCTTCACGCGGGCTCCGCGGTCGGGAGATCGCACAGCAACAAGCGATCCCAGCTCGGCTCGGTGGCCGTCGTCGCCGCGAGCAACGCGAGGCCGACACCGGCGCCGCCCTCGAGCAGGCTGGGCGACGAGAACCAATCCTTGCCATTCGGCCGCGCCGACAAGAAGCCGCCGACGCCTGTGCCCGGGCGGCGCGCGCCGAGCGCTCGCCGGTACCACGCTTGGGCTGCTTCGCGCAGCGCCGGTTCGCGCGAGGCCTGATAGCAGCGATTGAGAATGTGGGCGAGACCAGTGCTCCCGTGGCACAGATTCGCGTCGACGATGCCCGTCGTTCCCGCGTCGCGCCGCGCGAGCCCGCACGCCAGCTCGCGCGCGGATTCGATCGATCCACCGCTGCGTAGCGCGGCGGCCCAGGTCGCGACCGCGATCCCCGGATCGCCGTAGCACCATGCCGCCCGCGCGGGATGCGCGTGCGCACCCGGGTAGACCGCCGCGGAGAACCGCCCACCCGGCGAAGCCGGCAACTGGTGCTGCCACAACCAGCGCGTCGCACCGTCGAGCAGCGCGCGTGTGCGTGGGGGTGGCGCGGGGAGCGCCGCGATCTTGCCGAGCAACGCGATCGCGCCGGCGACGCCGTGCGCGAGGCCGAGGTTGAAGTAGCCGGCGGGCGACTCGCGCTGCCCGAAGTGCATGTGCTCGGGTGCGGTTCGCCACGTCACGCCGCCGTCCTGCTCGACCGCGAGCTCGTCGAGCAACGCGACGGTGCGGGCGAGTCCCTCGGCATGCGCGCGCTCGACGAAGTAGATGCCGAGCCCGATCACGCCCTCGACGAGGTCGTAAGGCTGTGTCCACGGCCGCACGGCGAGGGCTTCGAGCACCGCCTGGTCGACGAGCGCGAGCACGTCGCCGGCGTCGTCGTTCGCGATGTGCGCGAGCACCCAGCCTTCCCCTGCGAGCCCGAAGAATAGCGAGTGCCGCACGTGCTCGCCGGAGATCCGATCGACCAGGCGATCCACCGCGGCGGCATAGCTCGCTTGCACGCTGTCGTCGTCTTCGTACGCACCGGCCGCGTATGCCCAGAACAGCGCGACGTGGGCGATGTCTTGGGGCGGGATCTCGATCGCCGCCAGCGAGTCGCAGATCGCCAGGATCGCGTCGCTCGCTGCGCGTGCCAGCTCGGCACCGCCTGCCTGCGCGCCGCCGAGTAGCGGCTCCCAGCGGCCCTCACCGGACATCGACTCACGATAACATGACGGTGGTCGCGCGATGGTCCACGCACTCACCAACGAGCTCAGCGGTCGACGCCTCGGCGAGTTCGTGCTGCGCGAGCCGATCGGCGAGGGTGGCTTCGGCATGGTGTATCGCGCCGAGCAGCCGATGCTCGAACGCGAGGCGGTGGTCAAGATCGCGCAGGTTCGCGCGCTTGGCGGCGATCCCGCGGTGCAACGCTTCCTCGGCGAAGCGCGCCTCGCATCGCGGCTCGATCATCCGTTCGCCGCGCACGTCTACGCCTTCGGCGCGGAACCCGACGGCTTGTTGTGGATCGCGATGGAGCTGGTTCGCGGCACGCCGCTCGATGCGATGCTATCGGAGGCTGGCCCGCTCCCGCTCGAGCGCGCGATCCCGTTCTTGATCCGGCTCTGCGAGGTCGTGCACAGCGTGCACGAGCAGGGCGTCGTCCATCGCGATCTCAAGCCGGCGAACGTGATGGTGGTCGCGCGCGCCGGCAGCGTGTTTCCAAAGCTGCTCGATCTCGGCATCGCCGCCGATCTGCGCGCGAGCGCGACTCCGAGCGGCGCGGAAGAGCACAACCGCACCGTCGGCACGCCGCTCTACATGGCGCCCGAAATGTGGCTCGATGCGCGCAAGGCCGGCCCCCCCGCCGACATCTATGCGCTCGGCGCGTTGACCTACGAGGTGCTGTCCGGGAAGCCGCCGTTCACGGGTCGCAGCGTGATGGAGATCGCCGCGCTTCACGCACGTAAGGCACCGCCCGCGCTCGGGGAGCCATTTCCGCCGGGCATCGACGCCGCGATCGCGAAGGCGATGGCGAAGCGGGTACCGAACCGGTACGCGACCGCGCTCGAGCTGGGCGAGGCGCTGCGCGAAGCCTCGGGGTTCGCACTCGAGGGCGTCAATCTGCCACAGCTCGACGAGCTGACGCGCGACGAGCTGATCACGCGCGCGCCGCAGCCGATCGCCGAGGCGGTCGCCGCGCTCGATGCCGCACGCACGCCGCCCCAGGCACGCGAGGCGCTGTGGCACGCGGTGAGGTCGTGCACACAATATATCGGCCTCGTCGCACTCGCCTGTCACGTGCGGGTGGCCGGCAAGCCGAACGACACCACGCTGCTCGAACAACTCCGCGATCAGGGGCTCGATGCGGCCGGCTGGTGGAAGCTCGCGCGCGAGCTGTGTCGGCCGTTCGCGGCGATCGCCGACGCGCATCCGATGCCCGAGCTGGTGGGCTTGTTCTTCGAGGATCGCGCCGTGTTGCGTACCGCGATGGAGATCCTGCTCGACACGCGCATCAAGGATCCCGGACCGAACGCGAACGCCGGCGACATCCGCAAGTTCCTCGTCGGTGCGGTGTCGGCACTCGCGAGCGCGCTGCGAGCGCTCAAGTTCCTCCAGGCATATCGGCTGGTCGTCACCACCGAGACGCACGGGGAGGAGTGGATGGGCGTGCGGCGGCCTGCACGCGCCGCGGTCACGCTCGCCGCGTCGATCCCGAAGGCTGCCGATCGCGTGCTCCTCGTCGATGCCAACGGCGCGCTGGTCGCCGCGCTCGATCTCGTCGCGCAGCCCGGCCCGCCATCGCCGAGTGCAGCACCGGAGCTGTTCTGGCTCGACGGCACGGATCGCCAGGGCCTCGGCGCGCGGTTCGTCGCGGTGCCGACGCGGCTCGAGCGCCGCGACGTGACCGCGTGGGCGAAGCTGTCCCTCGAAGCGACGACCTCGGATGGAGGGGCAACCGGGACCCGCGAAGACACCGTGCCTTTTCGCGGTCTGATGACGTTCACCGAGGCGGATGCCAGCGTGTTCTTCGGCCGCGAACGCGAGATCGAGGGCTTCGTGAATCGGCTGCGGGCGATGCCGCTGATCGCGGTGGTCGGCCCGTCGGGCGCCGGTAAGAGCTCGTTCGTTCGCGCCGGTGTGTTGCCCGCACTCGGCAGCGACTGGCGATCGCTGGTCGCGCGCCCCGGCCCGACACCGCTCGCGAACCTGTGCGCGCGGATCGCTACCCTCGAGGTCAGGCTCGAGCCCGCGAAGATCCTTGCCGATCCGAGCGTGCTCGGGTCGAGTCTGCGCACGCGCGCTCGCGCCGAAGGCACCAGCCTGCTGATCGTGATCGATCAGTTCGAGGAGCTGTTCACGCTGTGCCGTGACCCCGCCGAACAAGACGCCTACGCGACGGCGCTGATCCAGGCGGCGCGACTCGACGACGAAACGGTGCGCGTGGTGATCACGCTACGCGACGATTTCCTCGTCAGGGCCGCCCAGCTCGCGGCGTTTCGCGAGCGACTGGCCGCCAGCCTGCAGCTGCTGACCACGCCGGTCGCCTCCGATCTGTTACGGATCCTGGTCGAGCCCGCGCGCCGCGCCGGCTACGAGTTCGAGGACGCGAAGCTGCCGAAACAGATGGTCGACGAGGTCGAGAACCAGCCGGCCGCCCTCGCGCTGCTGTCGTTCACCGCCTATCAGCTGTGGCAGTTTCGCGATCGCGAATTCCATCAGCTTCCGCGCAAGGCCTACAAGGCGCTCGGTGGCGTGGGAGGCGCGCTCGCGCAGCACGCCGAGGCCACACTTGCGGCGATGTCCGGCGCCGAGCAAAAGATCGTGCGCGAGGTGTTCCGT
>JACCYD010000448.1 GCA_013696695.1 Deltaproteobacteria bacterium
GAGCACCGTACCGACGGTGAGCATCGGCCAGCCGAACGCGCAGGGCGATCTCGATAAGGCGATCATCCGCCGCTACATCAAGCGGAACATCCAGAAGATCCAGTACTGCTACGAGAAGGAACTGCTCGCGAAAGCGAACCTCACCGGCACGGTGCAGACGCAGTTCTTCATCGGTCCCGACGGCAGCGTCAAGTCGGCGTCGGGCTCGGGAATGGATCCCACCGTCGCGAACTGCGTGGCGAGCGTCATCAAGGGTATCGAGTTCCCGAAACCCAAGGGTGGCGGTGGCGTCCAGGTGAACTATCCGTTCACGTTCCGTCCCGCAGACAACTCGACCACGACACCCGTGCCTCCGGCTGTTCCGTCGACCACGCCGCCCGCGGATCCGCCGAGGCCCGCAGCGGTTCGCGCGGGTGGCAAGCTCGCCGAAAATCCCACGCGCTACACGCCGGGCGCCGCGAACCCGTTGCTCGCGCAGCGCGACGCGCTCGAGGAGTGCTTCCGCACCAACCCGAAGCCTTACGGCGCGGTCGCCGTGAAGCTCGACTGGACCGGCACGACGGTGACTGCTGCCGAGGTGCACGGCGTCGTGTCCGAGGACGTCGCGAAGTGCGTCGTCGAGGCGGCGAAGAAGGTCATGCGCACGTCCGGCACGGCAACGTCACAGACATGCTCGGTCGCATTCGGTGACATGCCGCCAGCCGATCTGCCGAGCGTCGAGATCACCGCCGAGGCGATCAAGCTGGACGGCGTGCCGGTCGCCGATCCGAAGGCCACCGGAGACTTCAAGTACAAGATCGAGCCGCTGTACGCGAAGATCGAGGGCAAGGTGTTGCGCGATCGCGAGACCACCGCGCCGGTGTCGATCATCGGCCCGCTCGTGATTCGCCCCATCGACACGACGCCGATCGCGATCGTCAACAAGGTGCTGTCGACGATCCTCATGGCCGGCGGCGACTACGTGCTTGCAGCCAGCGATGGCCCGTCGTGGAGGGTGATCGACCTGGTCGCCGTCCCGGTCCCGCCGGTTCCCCGCGGCACCGGCGGCCGCTGGAGCACCTGGAGGCAGCCCGGTCTCGGGCGTCGCGACGGCGAACACGTGACGCTCTCGATCCTGATGTTGAAAGACCGCATGTGGCTCGGGTTGTCGCGGGTCAACGAGTTCCAGGAGGTCCCACTCGTCGCGAGCAAAGAGCACGACTATGACAAGCTCGAGTCCACACTCAAGGACCACAAGAAATCGGTGTTCTTCGCCGACCGCGCCGATCTCGAGATCGCAGGCGAAGGCGTCACCTGGATCGACGTCGTTCGCGCGATCGAGATCGCACGCAAGGTTGGCTTCGTCGACTACACGCTCACCGATCCAGAGGGGTTGGCGGCGAGGCCGCAGCTGTGAAGCGCTCGCGCTCGTCGTGAATTAGCGACGACGCGTGGCCAGCGCCCGGCCGAACACGATCACGATCCCGATGAACACGCCGACCACGCCGCCGCCGATCGCGCCGGCCACCGCGCCGACGATGCCGCCGTGCTCTTGAACGCTGTAGCGAGCCTCGGCGAACGCGCCGCCCACGATCGCCGGAGCGATCACCGCCGCGACGCCGCACAGGATCGCCGTCGCGATCACCGTCGAGGCCGCGATCACGATCCGGTTGCGCGGTGCGCCCCGCACGCTTCGCGCACGCATCGCCAGCGGGACCGCCACCATCATCGCGCCGCTGATCAAGCCGAACGCGATCAGCGCGGTACCGACGAATGGTCCGTGATACGAGCCGAACACGATGACGCCGATCGCGCCCGGAGCGATGCCCGCGACGACCCCCGCGATCGTGCACGCGACGATCGGGTTGAAGATCGCGACCAACCCGTAGCCGGCCTTCGCGACCCGATCCGTGATCATCAGCAGGGCCTCGCTGAACACGGCGAGCAGCACTCCGACGCCTGGCCCGTAGACCGCGAGGATCGATGCGATGCGCACCCACGGTAGCGGCGCGTCGCGATGCTCGTAGAAGTAGATCGCGAGGACGATCGCCGAGGGCACCAGCCCGGCGAGCACGCCGTTGCCGAACGCGGCGGCGATGCGCGGTGCCCACGTCGACGTGCGCCGCGACCCGCGAGAAGGAGCCCCTAGCTCCCACGCGAGGTCATCATCCGCGGCGCGCACGCGGTTAGCATGGACCGCGAACGTCCTCGGGCAAGGACTTCGTGAAAGCCCTACTTGCTGCCGGATTCGATCGCCTTCTCGGCGGTCGCGTTATCGGGGAGCAAGCCCGCGGCTGGCATCCGGCGCACCAGCTCGATCCACGCGGGATCCGCCTGGAACGCCTTGCGGAGGAACGGGCCGGCGCGCTCGAAGTCGCCGCGCCCGGCCCACGTGATGCCCTGCCAGTACGCGATCTCGGCGTGGTCCGGCTGGAGCTTGCCCGCGGCGCCGTACGCCTCGTTCGCACCCACGACATCGCCCTTTTCGAGCAGCGCGTCGCCGCGGTTCAGTAGATCGTAGGCGCGCGCGAGGTGGACGAGGCGGCGCAACTCGACCAGCGGCGAGGGGTGATCGTCGACGCGGAGATCGAGCTTGCGACCCTCCCACGCGTTCGGGGTGCGCTTGCCGCTGACGACAAGGATCGCGGCGGACTGGCAGCCGCGAATGTCGCCGCCCACCTCCTGCGCGGCATCGAGCGCGGCGAGCAGGCGATCGGCGAGGTCGCCGCTCGCCGTCTCGTAGGCGTGCTTCATCGCCGGGACCACGAGGTCGTTCGCCATCATGTTGGCCTGGATCGCGTAGCCCGCACCGGCATAGCCGTCCGCGTGGACGATGCATTGCTCGCCGGTGAACGACGACGCGTTGCCGGCGGCATCGACGAAGCCGAGCTGGCGCACCTGCTTCAGCTTGTCGGCGGCCGTCAGCTGCTTGAGTGCGTCGGGCGCCGTGGCGCCGTTGCGCATCAGCTCGAGGCCCTTGGGCCCGTACGCCGGCTCCGCGAATGCTTGCGTGGCCACCGCCCCGACGCCGGGCTCAGCCCAGCTCACGAGCGTGCCGACGCTGAACCAGTGCGATTGCACGGCGACGCCGAGATCACCGGTGACCGGATCGCGCGCGACGATCGAGAACGTGTTGGTGGGCCGGAGTGGTGATGTGGTGGTGCCGGTGAGCGGCGGCGTCACCGTGTACGGCGCGGATCCCCGGCACTGCAGCGCCGCGGCCGCCTTCTGCTGCTGCGCCGAGCCATCCATCACGCTCTCGGAACGACAGCCAATTACGAGCAGCAATACCGTGCGCCACATGGCGCGATCCTAACTCGTCACTCGAGCGCGATCGCGGCGCCACCGAGAAACGTTGTTCACGCGTGATGTAGGTGGGCGCATCGGTGTACGAACAACGGCATGTCGACCGAGCTGGTTCGTGAAGTCGCCGGCGTCTCGCTGACGACGCAGCGCCATTACCTGATCAAGCGAAAGTTCTGGTCGTTCTTCGAGCGCGTGTTCCGGGTGTGGACCGGCGACGGCCAGCTGATCATGTACATCAAGCACCCGCTGCTGAAGCTGCGGGAGGAGTTCATGGTCTACGAGGACGAAGCGGAGACGCGGCCGATGCTGCGCGTGAAGTCCAAGCAGGTCATCGCGATCAACTTCTCGTACGAGATCACCGACGCGACGACCGGTCACGTGTTCGGCTCGGTCCGCAAGGAGGGGCTCAGGTCGCTCATCCGCGACAAGTTCGTGCTGTTCGACGCGAACAACCAGGAGATCGGCTACGCCGAGGAGCAGGGCGCGTCGGTGCTGCGCCGGTTCTTCCCGTGGCTGACCTCGCAGCACGCGATCTTCGCGAACGGCCAGCAGGTCGCGGCCATCCAGCAAAAGTTCCGGTTCTTCACCAAGGAATTCCTGGTCGACCTGCAGCAGTCGACGATGGATCCAAAGTTCGTGCTCGCGGTCGCGTTGCTCGCTCTGATGGCAGAAGCGCGCCGCGAACAGGGGTAGGCGTCACTGACAGCGCGAGCACCGGCCTGTTGGCACCGTGTCAGTAGCCGGTGACAGCACTTGCAGCCACTGATCATCCTACGGCACATCGAGACATTTCGACGAGCTAGCCGCAGCGCGTCCTGGCACCGGACGTGCTCGATGGCCAAGCGCCGGACATCTATCCGGCTACTCGCCTAGCCGGTCGCTACCGACCGGCTCGCTTCGCTTGTCGAAAGGATGCCCCATGCGTCTCTCTCTGTTGACCAGTGCGCTCCTCGCACTCCCCGCGATCGCTGCGTGCGGCGCCGAGGAGGGCCTCGAATGGAACGGCAACGGTGACGAAGACTGGCATCCCGGCGGCAAGGAGGACGGCATGGAGGTGCCGCTGCGGTTCGCGAGCTACGACGTGCTGTTCACGAATCCGCTGTGCCGCGAGTACACGTATCCGACGCCGATGAAGACGGCCGACGGCAAGGACACGCTGACGACCAAGCCGAAGAACGTCTACTGCTCGCACGAGGACGTCGAGATGTCCGCGGCGCGTCCCGAGAGCCCGCAGAACCGGCTCGTCGAATGGGTCACGCCGCTCGGTGCAGGCGACGAGATCTTCCTCGCGTACCTGTCGTTCTCGAACAAGGCGGTCTCCGCGAAGCTGTGCGACGCCGCGAAGCGCGGTGCCAAGGTGACGTTCGTCCTCGACTCGATGTCGACGGAGGCCGACAAGCTGAAGGCGTGCGGAGCCGAGATCCTGCTGCGCGGTCACGCCGGCAGCATCGGCTTCGCCCACAACAAGCTCTTGATGATCAACCCCAAGGGCGCGGGCCCCGCGGATGCCGGCGCGGACTTCATGCGGATGACGGTCTCGAGCGGCAACATGTCCTCGGGCGTCGTCACGCACCACGAGAACTGGCACTTCATCGAGGTCGCGCGCGACAGCTTCTTCGCGCAAGCGCACAACTGCCTGATGGACGCGCAGATCAGCAAGACCGCGTCGGCGGGTCGCACCCAGTTCAAGACCGCGATGAACAACTGCCGCGCGGCGATCGACGCCGACGAAGAGACCGACATCAAAGCGTTCTTCATCCCGAACCGCGACGACTCGAAGCGCGCCACCGCGTTCATGCTCGGCGCGATCGACGACGCCGCCGCGATCGATCTCGGCGCGCACCGCTTCGGGCACTCGGGCTTGATCAACAAGCTCGAGGACAAGCTCGCCGCCGGCACGCTCGACCTTCGCATGGTCAGCGACGACGACATGTACTGGCTCGATCCGGTCGTCGGCACCGGTGACGAGGTCGGCGCGAACCTCTTCTTCGAGGCGGCGAACGTCAACCGGCTCGAGGACGCCGGTGGCGATGCGTTCGAGATTCGCTACTTCGAGACCAACCACGGCGAGCACCTGCTCCACCACAACAAGTACCTCCTGTACCGGGACGACCAGGGCGCGCCGTTCGGCCTCCTCGCGGGCGCCGCGAACCTGACCGGCACCGGCTTCAACGACAACTTCGAGAACATCTACTTCTTCAAGGTGCCGGCCGTGCTCGAAGCGTTCGACACGCAGTTCGCGCGCGTCTGGGATGGCCAGAAGGCGAGCCCCGACGAGCAGGATCCGCCGATCGCCACGCCGCGCGAGAAGATGCCGGCGAAGGACGTCGCCGGTCAGTAAGCGCTACTTCGGCGATTCTGCAGGCGCGGCCGGCTCGACGGGCTCGGGCTTGTTGATCGCGCTGTGAATCTCGAGCGAGGTGACGCCTGACTCGAGGAGGCAGGTCGCGAGCGCCTTCGCAGATGCAGCGGCCTTCTGCTCGTCGGCCTTCACGTTCTTCGCATCACTCAGCTTCGCGAGCTCCGCGAGCACGGCCTTGCCGCACGTCGCGTCCTTCTTGGAAGCGCACTCGCAGGCGCGCTTCTCGAGTGCCTGGACCTCTTCGGTGACGTCGAGCTTGCAGGCGATCAGCAGGAGAGCGGCGAAGAAGCGCATGCGCATCAACGGCTTGGTAGCACGACGGCGCCTACGCGCGCTTGTCGTCCCGCGTGAACCACCACGCCCACGCGATGAGGACGACCTGGAGCGGGAGCCGGGCCCATAGCGCCCATTGGGGGATCGCACTGTCACCGAGTGCCAGGTTGTTGACCGCCATGTTGATGTTCGCCGGGAACACCGCGAGCAACAGCAAGATCAGGCCCCACGCCGCGAGCTTGCGCGTCGCCGGCAGGATCAGCCCGAGGCCGCCGGCAGCCTCGGCGATGCCCGACAGATAGACCAGCTCGCGATGCGCCGGCAGGGCGTCGGGCATCATCGCGATGTACGTGTCGGGGCTGAGGAAGTGATTGATCCCGGCGCCGACCATGACGACGGTGAGCAACCACCGAAGGATCGTCTTCACCATCACCAGGCGAACTGCTTGAAGAAGTCCCACGCGAGTTGCGTGGCGCTGGCCTTCTCCGGACACGAATAGATGCCGGCGCTCGCGTTGCCGCCGGCCCAACAATGGCCCATGCCGTCGAACGTGCACAGCTCGACCTGGCCGTTCGCAGGACAATCTGCGTAGCGCACGCAGGTGCCGCCAGTGACCGCGCGCGTGGTGGTGGCGAGCGAGCAACCATTCTTGGTGGCCCACGCATCCGCCGCGGGCGTGACGCCGTTGACCGGGTTCGCTGCGGGATCGTTGCAGCCTGCGGGGATCAGCGGATCCGACGAGCCGTGGAAGATGATGATCGGCGTCGGGCCGGTGACGCAGTTGTCGAGCGGATGCGTGCCGCCGGAGTGGGGCGCGACCGCGCGAAAATCGCTGCGCATGCAGCCGACGTGATGCGAGAAGTAGCCGCCCATCGAGAAGCCGGTGGCGAACAGGTGATCGCGATCGAGGCATTGATCCTCGGCGATGTCGGCCTTGATGTGATCGAGGAGCGCGAAGTCGTCGCCGGTGGCGCTCGGCGGCGAGCCCGAGAAGCTCGGGCAGATATTGCTCCCGACATTCCACGGCGCGCCCAGCGAATCGGGGCCGCCCTGACCATCGGGAAACGCGAGCGCGATGCCTTCGGCGTCGGCGATCGCGGCGAACTGGGTGATGTCGTGCATCTTGTCGCCCGACATCGTGTAGCCGTGATGCACGACGACGAGCGGCATCGGCGTGTCCGGCGAGCCCTCGGGCAAGTACACGTGATAGCTGCGCTCGAGCCCCGCCACGGTCGCGGTGTGCGTGGTGTAGCCGCGCTCGCCGGCGCGCATGCCGCACGGGCCGGCATCGGGCGGCAGCGTGGTGTCCGCCGGCGCGTCGTCACCGATCACGGGTGAGGACGAGCTGCATCCCACCAGCACAGCCACGAGGATTCCCGACCGCAACAAGGCGCGAATATCCCCGTGCCGTGCATCCCGTTCAAGAACCATTTCATCCAAGGCCACGATGTCCGAACCGGTGCTAGACCCTGCCGTGCCTGTCCCTCCGATTGCTCGCCCGCGCACGGACGACGAGCTCGCCACTGCCCTCGACGACATTCGCGGCGCGCCACGCGATGCCGGGAGCGTCGAGCTGATCGTTCGCCGGCCGAAGAAGAACGAGCGCGAGATCCTCGACCGCGGCGACATCGACCCGGCGGTCGGGCTCACCGGGGACAACTGGTCGACGAAGCCGAGCTCGAAGACCGGCAAGCCGAACCCGAATGCCCAGCTGACGCTGATGAACGTCCGCGCCGTCCGTGCGCTTGCCGAGCACTCGGAGTGGCCGCTCGCCGGAGACAACCTCTACGTCGATCTCGATCTGTCGCCGGACAACCTGCCACCGGGTACGCGGTTGATCGTCGGCGAGGCGCTGCTCGAGATCACCGAGGATCCGCACACCGGATGCGCGAAGTTCACCCAGCGGTTCGGGTCCGCCGCCACGAAGTGGGTGAACTCCAAGGTCGGCCGCGCGCTCAACCTGCGCGGGGTCAACGCCCGTGTGATCACCGGTGGCGCGATCCGCCGCGGCGATCCGATCAAGAAGGCCTAGTACAGGCCACCGGAAGTTGGTGATCCCCTGGCTAGTGCAAGTACGAGCGCAACGACTGGCCGCCAACTTCCGGTGGCCTATGCGATGCTGCACGACCCATGCGGAAGCACCCCTCAAATGCGCTGCGTATATACCGTATATACCGTATATACGTAGTCGCGCCGAGGTGGCTCGAGTTGGGTCGTTGCGGTACTTAACGCTCCAGGCCGGTCACGGCCGCGGGAAAGCCTTCGTCAGCTCCGACATCCGCGCGTAGACCACCGGGCCGGTGCCAGCCGCGGCGAGGTGGCGATCGATCTCGGTGAGCGCGCCGTCCATGCGCTGGAAGAACGCCTCCGAGAAGTTCGGCGGGTGATAACCGATCGCGTACACGCGCGGCTCGGCGAGTGCATCGCCGCCCGGGAAGTTCGCGCGGAACATCGCGATCATCTCGGCCGCAGACACGTAATCGACGAGCGCACCGTTGTCGGGCACCTCGAGGATCGGCAGGTGCGGCGCGGCATCGGCCTGGAGGTCATCGGCCGACGGGTAATATGGCTGCGAGGTGTCATCGATCGACGACCAGTGCTCGCGATTCCACGGGAACAGATCCGCGCCCGGATGATTCTCCCACTCCTCGATGCGCGCCCAGTTGCAGCCGCTCGAGTCGGTGACATGACCTGCGACCGACAGTGCCTCGAGCACGTCGACACTCGCGGTCCAGCCGCCCGCGCGAAACGACGTCGGTCGCGGCAGGCCGTTGGCCTGGAACAGCGTGGTCGCGTGGCGGAACAGCTTCTCGAGCTCGGGCTTGGTGTAGCTCGCGAGGATGACGGTGTAGCCGGTGGTGTCGGTGGCCTTCGCGAACGACGGCGAGGTCCGGCAGGTCACGCCGGCCGACCGCACGAAGTTGCACCACGGATGAACGTGCAGCCCGATCTCGTCGCCGTGATCGCGTGCCATCCCGGTCACCCAGTCGACGAGGAATTGCCGGCGCGTCGCGCTGACGCTCGGATCGGTGAACGTGTACGGGCCGACGAAGTGTGTGATCACGAGCTCGGGATGCCGCGCATGCAAGCGCTCCTGACGCTCGAGCATCGGATCACCGTTGTCGGGATCATCCCAGTCGTTCGACACCGCGACGTAGAGCGGATGACTCTTGTGGAACCGGACCTCGGCGAACGCGATGTTCGCGCCGTCGGCCGCGAGCAGGAGCTGGTGCTCGCCGATCGCCACACCATCGAGATCGAGGTCGAACGCGAAGCCCGACGACGTGGCGCGCGCTTCGCCCGCGAACCGTTGATCGAGCCAGACATCGACGACCGAGGCGTCGCCGCGGATCGCGATCGACAGCCGATCGTCGCCGGGCGTCAGCGCATTCCCCGCGAGGTACCAGCCCTTCGCACCGGTCACGGCAAAGGCGCCATCGGCCTTGCCCGGCGCGGCCGGCACGTCGGTACCAGCGCGGTTCGCCGGCGCTGCACCACACGCACAAACCAGAGCGAGGACAAACCACGGACGCATGACCCACCACGTCATCAAGATCGGTGCCCGTGCGTGCGCGAGCAAAGCTCGATAGATAGCTCCGGCTACGCCGCTGGCCATCCGCGGGGCTGTTGCCGCGTACGGCCGGTTGCAGTGCCCACTGGGAATCACCTGTCACCCGAGGACGGCGACCGCATCGCGACCCGCGTCCGCAACTCGGTGATCTCGCGTCGCCGACGCCATGGCACGCCGGCTGCTCATCAACGCTTCGTCATGTTCTCGATCGAAGTCATCACGCATCTTGC
>JACCYD010000485.1 GCA_013696695.1 Deltaproteobacteria bacterium
GTGCACGGTCGGGCGTGACACCCGGCGCCGGACGATCGAGCGCGGCGATCGATCGGTCGTCCTCATCCGACGACGACCGCGCCACCAGCACGGCGGCGAGCACACCGGCGACGCCGATCAGCAGCCCGAGCACGATGAACGGCGCCTTGCTGCGCCGCCGCGGCGGCTCGCGATGCTCGGGCTCGATGTACGGCGGCGCGTAGGTCGGCACCATCATCTGCGCAGACGGCGGCAACGGCGCGGACAGGATCACCGGCTGAGAGACCGGCTCGTAGGTTCCGGGGGGTGGCGTGCTCGGACGCGGCGACGGGCGGAGCGGGAGGTTCGACATCCTCGCGCCATGCGCATGCGGGAGAGCCACGATCGAATCGTGACGGAAGGTCGGCGACTCGCTCGGCGTGCTGCCACGCGGACCCCGCATCGGCGGAGGGAGGGTAGAAACTTCGGCGCGTGGACCGTGCGGCATCGGCGTCGGTCCGAGCACGCGCGTTGCCGGTGACGGGCGCCCTCGCGGCGCTTGCAGATCCGCGATGCTGAAGTCGGGACCGGGTGCCGGCGCGAGGCTTTGATCCTCGCCCCAGATCTCGGAGGCGAGTGCGACGTGCTCCGCAGATCGGCGCAGCTGCGGTGGCCGCGATGGCGTACGCGGCGGCGCCTCGGAAGCGCGACGAACCGAGCGGATCAACGCTGTCGGATCGGTGCCGCCGGCGGGAGAATTGCGCGAGCTTGCAGGATCGTGGCGCGAGCTTGCGAGCGCAGCAGGATCGTGGCGGTTGGTTGGCGGCTTCGCGCGTTCCGACAACCGCGGCCAGCCATCCTCGGGCTGCGCGAATCGGGAGATCCACTCGACCACCGTGCGCGCCGAGGTCGCGATGCCATTGCGCTGCGCGATGTCGTCGAGCCCGGCGCGGAACGATGCCGCCGACGACAACCGTGCACGCGGCTCGCGCTCGAGCGCGGCCATGATCAACTGATCGAGCTCGGGGGGGCACGTCGGGTTGTGATACGAGGGCGGAGCGATCGTGCCCTCGCGGATCCGCTGCATGGTCTCCATGTCCGTGCGCGTGGTGAACAGCGGCGACGCGGTGATCAGCTCCCACGCGACAACGCCCGCCGAGAACATGTCGGAGACCGGGCCGGAGTTGAGGCCGAGCGCGGCTTCCGGAGACATGTAGCCGAGCTTGCCTTTGACCTTGCCGCTCTCGGTGTGAAGCTGGCGACTCGACGCCTTGGCGATGCCGAAGTCGATCACCTTGAGGTGACCGGTGGTCGCGACGATCAAGTTCGACGGCGAGATGTCGCGATGGACGATGTCGAGGCGGTTGCCATGCTCGTCGACGAAGTTGTGCGCGTGGTCGAGTGCGTCGCACAGCTCACCCAAGATCGACATCACGACGGAGAGCGGGATGGCCTCGTTGCTGCGGCTCGCGTACCGCAGGAGCTTGCGGACATCGAAGCCCGCGACCAGCTCCATCGCGATGTAGTAGATGCCGCGGGTTCTGCCGAAGTCGTAGACCTGGGCGATGTTTGGATGAACGAGCAGCGACGCGACCTTGGCCTCGCGCACGAACGACTCGACGAACGTCTGGTCCTCCGCGAGGTGCGCCAGCATCCGCTTGAGGGCGACCGTCTGCTCGAAGCCTTCGGGGCCGCGCTTCTTGGCGCGGTGAACGGTGGCCATGCCGCCGATGCCAAGGCGCTCGTACACCTCGTACGGACCGAAGTGTTCGGTCTCCTTGGGATCGAGCGCGGTCGACACGGATCGCTACTATGTGCCAGATCCGCGCCTGGTGCCCTAGAAGAAGGTGAGCTCGAGCTTGAGGTAGTAGAAGCCGCCATTCTGGCCGAACTGGCTGACATTACGGCTGTAGATCAGCCGCCCGGACGAGATGTTCGCGTCCTTGGTTTGCTGATCGGGGAACGTGTTGAGAACGTTGTCGGCGCCGATCCGGAACAGCATGTTCTTGGTGGCCTGGTAGCCGAGGTCGACGTCGAACAGCACCTTGGCGCCGAACACCTCGTCGTTGTCGGCGTTGTCGGGCTTGAACCGCACGCGGCCGTAGTAGTTCGCGCGAGCCAGCAACGACAGTTGTTTGAGGGCGTAGCGCGCCGCGAACGTGCCTTTCTGATGCGGCACCGAGTCCTCGAGGCGGTTCTTCGCGAGCCGGCCGAAGAAGAACGTCTCGAGCTGAGCCGGATCGGCATCGAACTGCTGCTCGAGCGAGTCGGGGATGTTGATTCGCTTGACCACGGTCTTCGTGAAGTTCGCCGAGCCGGTGAGCATGAGGGTGCCCGGGCCGGCGTCGGTCTGATAGTCGACGACGGCATCGATGCCGGCGGTGTCGGTGTCGACCGCGTTCGCGAAGAACTGCGCCTGACTGACACCGGGGAATGGCGCCAGGATCTCCTGGACGATCAGGTTCTTGTCACCGTCGAACTGGCTGGTCAGCACGATCCGATCGAGCAGCCGGATGAAGTAGCCGTCGACCGTGAACGACAAACTCTCGTTCGGCCGCACGACGAAGCCGGCACTCGCGTTGATCGATCGCTCCTCGCGCAGCCGCGGGATGCCGAACGCGCGCGTCACCGGGCTCTCGTTGTTGCTCGTCAACACCTGCGTCGGGGTCAGCACGCCGCCGACGTCGAGGAACTGGGTGGAGATGTTCGAGAACCACAGCTGGTGC
>JACCYD010000491.1 GCA_013696695.1 Deltaproteobacteria bacterium
TCCCAGTGTGCCGACACCACGAGGATCGCCTTGGGGCGCGGCAGCGCCTTCGCCCACGCTGCGAGCTCGGTCACCCATCCAGCATCGTCGAGCAACATCGGTGCGCCGTGCGCCTGGAACAGGACCGGTAACTTCGTCATCGTCGATAACTCCGTGCTGCGACATCCGACGAGGGGAGCGAGCAGGGCGAGGCCCAGCACGTCGCGTCGGCTCGGCGATGTCACCGGCGCAGGATTCCGCGATCGGAGTCGGGAGACAAGGCCGGCTGCCCTGGCGGAATTGGTAGGCGTGCTAGTGTTTTGGGCATATGCGCCGAATGGAATGGATGCGCCGGTTTGGGGCCATTTCCGGGCTGATGATCGCTGCGTTTGGGTGCCCTGGCCCCGGCGGCAACGGCACCGGCAAGGGAAGTGGCACTGGCCCGAACGATCCTCCCGAGATCAAGCTCGACCTCCCCTCGATCCCCGCGAAGATCGAGGTCACCAGCAGCTCGCCGACGGATGGGAACGCGCCCGATGCGCGATCTCCGATCCTCGACATCATGAAGGCCGAGGTCGAGCGCGAGATGGCTGCGCTGACGAAGCAAAAAGACCCGGCGCACTACATCTCGTACCAGCTACTCGAGCAACGCATCGTCAGCATCGATGCCGAGGGCGGCGCGATCATCAACGATAGCGATCAAACCGGCCGCAACCTCGATGTCGAGGTGCGCGTCGGCGCTCCAGAGCTCGATAACACCCGCGCACTCGCCGACGAGCAGAGCGCGATCAACGGGCCGCTCGCACGCAACGGTGTGGCGCCGTTCGGCGACGACAAGCAGTCGCTCACCAACGCGCTGTGGCTCGAGACCGATCGCCGGTATCGCGAGGCGGTCACCGCGCTCGGCTACGTTCGCCAGGACGTCTCCACGCTCAAGAGCAAGACCGCGATCCCCGACTTCTCGCGCTCGGTCGCCGAGACGCACGTCGACAAGCCGGCGAAGCTGGTGTTCGACAAGCAGCAGTGGATCGACCGCCTGAAACGCTGCTCGGCGAAGGCGCTCAAGGGCCAGGCCACGCGCGGCACCTGCAGCGTCGTCTTCCAGCAGAACACGGTGTGGCTGGTGAACAGCGAAGGCAGCCAGATCCAGCAATCGTGGACCAGCGCGCAGTTCGCGGTGTCGGTCGGCGTCAAGGCCGACGACGGCATGAACCTGCAGCGCCTCGAGCAGCGATGGGGGCGGGCACCGGCGGATCTGCCGCCCGATGCCGAGATCGATAAGGTGATCGCCACGGTCACCGGCGATCTAGACGCCCTCCACGAAGCTCCGCTCTCCGAGCCGTACGTCGGCCCGGCGATCCTCGAGGGGCGCGCCGCCGGCGTGTTCTTCCACGAGGTGTTCGGCCATCGCATCGAGGGTCACCGCCAGAAGGACACGACGGGCGGTCAGACGTTCGCCTCGTACGTCAACAAGGACGTCGCGCCCGATTGGCTGTCGGTCTACGACGACCCGCAGCTGCTCACGCTCAACGGCATCCACCTCAACGGCTTCTATCGCTACGACGATGAAGGCGTGCGGGCGCACAGGGTCAGCTTGATCGACAAGGGTCGGTTGCTCGGCTTCAACATGGGCCGCAACCCGATCAAGGGCTTCGACAAGTCGAACGGCCACGGCCGCCGCTCGGCCGGTCTGCCGCCGGTCGCGCGTCAGGGCAACCTGGTCGTCGAGACCACGCGCAGCGTGCCGCGCGTCGATCTCGAGAAGATGCTGCTCGAGGAAGTGCGTCGCCAGAAGCGTCCGTACGGGATGATCTTCACCGACATCAGCGGTGGTTTCACCAACACCCAAGCGTTCGGCCCGCAGGCCTTCAAGGTGCTGCCGGTGATGGCGTACCGCGTGTATCCCGACGGCAAGCGCCAGCTGGTGCGCGGCGTCGATATCACCGGGACGCCGCTGATCGCGCTGCAGTCGATCCGCGCGGCGAGCCGTGAGGTCGAGACGTTCAACGGCGTGTGCGGTGCCGAGAGTGGATGGGTGCCGGTCAGCGCGTCGGCGCCGAGCCTGTTGATCGAGAAGCTCGAGGTCGAGAAGGGGTTCATCCCCGCCGATCGCCCGCCGGTGCTCGGCCCACCTGGCATCTCGAAGACGGTTCCCGGCACAGGTAACGCGCGAGACGGTCTCGCGCGTCCAGGTAACGCGCGAGACGGTCTCGCGCGTGAGGAGATCGCCAAGTGAAGATCGTCAACCACGCGTTGTTCGTCGCCGCGTGCGCGATCGCGATCGGCCCTGCGCTGCGTGAAGTCGCCGCGAAGCCTGCACCGCCGCCGCCCAACGGTCCGCCCTCGAAGGCCGTCACCGAGGCCATCCTCGACGCGATCGCCGAGGAGATGAACCGGCAGATGACGCAGCTCGAGATCCCGGGCGCGCCGAAGCCGTATCACATCGCCTACAAGATCACCGAGGTCGACGTCAACGACGTCGCGGCCAGCCTCGGCCAGGCCACGTCGAAGCGCAATCGCCACTTCGTCAACCTCGAGGCGCGCGTCCGCGTCGGGGCCCCGGCGTTCGACAACTCGAACTTCGTGGTGCCGCAGGCTGACGAGATCGATGCGGTCTCGGCGATCAACCTGCCGCTCGAAGCGACGCCGCGGATCGCGCGCCGCGCCACCTGGCTGGTCACCGATGCCGCCTACAAGGAAGCGCTGATCCAGCTGCGTGCCAAGCTCGAAGCGCGGCGCACTGGTGGAGCGCGCTCGTCGGACGTGCCGTCGTGGACCGCCGAGAAGCCGGTCGTCAGCGAGCAGCCCGTGCTCGTGCCGCAGCTCGAATCCCTCGACGAGCTCGAGACGCGCGCGAAGCTGATCTCGGCGACGTTCCGCGATCTGCCGGCGATTCGCGATTCGCGGGTGGCGATCACCAGCTACCTCGAGCGCCGCTGGTATCTGACCAGCGAAGGCAGCAACGTCACCGACACGCGCCGCGCGAGTGGCATCGTGATCGCCGCCAGCGGCCAGGCCGACGACGGCGAGCCGATCGGTCAGTACTTCCTCCGCTACGGGCACACCGCGAAGGATCTGCCCACCGACGACGAGCTCAAGACCGAGTCCAAGAAGCTCGTCGAGCTGATCACGGCGCTGCAGAAGGCGCCCGCGATGGACAAGTATCGCGGCCCGGTGCTGTTCGAAGGCGAAGGCGCGGTCGGCGTGATCCGCTTCGCGCTCGCGCCACACCTCGGCGGCACGCCGGTGCCCGAAGGCCTCGACCCGCGCGAGGCCAAGTCGTTCGGCGGCGCGTTCACCGACCTCGTCGGCTCGCGCATCCTGGCGGCCAGCTTGTCGATCAACGACGATCCCACGGCGAAGGCCGGCAACGGCAAGGCGCTGATCGGCGGCTACAAGATCGACGACGAAGGCGTCGCCTCGCAGAAGGTCGAAGTGGTCAAGGACGGCGTCCTGAAGACGCTGTTACTCAGCCGGACGCCGTCGAAGAAGGGCCAGGTCTCGAACGGTCACGCCCGGCGCACGGCCGATGGCGGCGCGTTCCACGGCAGCGCGACGAACCTGTTCGTCAGCGGTCGCGGTGCCGTGCCGCGCGCGGCGCTGGTGCAGAAGCTGATCGCGGCCGCCAAGGCCGATGGTCTCAAGTACGGCCTGATCATCCGCCGACTCGACGATTCGGCGATCACGTCGGCTCCTGATTTCAGCCGGCGCGAGCTCGTGCAGATGATCAAGTCCACGGATCAGACGCTTCCGCCGCCCGCGATCCTCGCGTACCGCGTGTATCCGAATGGCAAGCAGGAGCTGGTGCGCGGCTTCAAGATGGGTGACATCCCGGTGACCGTGTTCGAGGACGTGCTCGGTGTCTCGACGGAGATCACCACGTACAACTACCTCGCGGCGGCCGAGAGCCAGCTGCAGCTCAAGCTCGGCGTGCACACCGGCTCGAACGACGAAGGCTGGGTGCCGTCGGGCGGCATCGAGAGCGGCGTCATCACGCCGGATCTGTTGTTGAAGCGCGTGCAGGTCGGCGGCGCGATCGGTGGCGAGCGCCCGCAGCCGGTCACGCCCAAGCCGGCGAAGTGAACGCGCGAATCCACGCCGTCGACCCGCGCAGTCGGGCGAACGGTCCTGGTGTGAGGTTCGTGATCTGGTTCCAGGGCTGCTCGCTCGGCTGCGCGGGCTGCTTCAATCCGGCGACGCACGTGATCGAGGGCGAGCCCACGCCGATCGCCGAGCTCGTGGCGCAGCTCGCGGCGACCGGATCCGACCTGTCGCTCTCCGGTGGCGAGCCGATGCAGCAACCCGCGGCAGCGCTCGCGTTGCTCCTGGCCGCGCGCGACCTCGGACGCTCGACGCTGATGTTCTCGGGCTACAGGCTCGAGGAGATCCGCGCCCTGCCCCACGGCCTCGACGTGCTCGCACAGCTCGACGTCTTGATCGACGGCCGCTACGTCGCCGGCGAGCGCCTCGCTACCGGGCTCCGTGGTTCGGCAAACCAGCGCATCCAGCTCCTGACCGATCGTTACTCGCTCGCCGAGGTCGAGGTGACGCCGGTCGCGGAGGTCGTCATCGGGCCCACCGGCCTCGTCACCCTGACCGGCGTGAATCCGCTCAAGCTCAAGCGCTGATCAGCTGCGCATGATCGCGAACAGCAGGCCAAACGACAGCAGGCCGACCACGACCATGTAGATCGCGATCGCGGGCGTGTTGTCCTTGCCGGTCTTGCCGTTGAACCGCGCGTGACACGCCGGACATTCGACGTGGCTGATCAGCCTCGAGCCGATCAGCCCGCCCCACCAGGTGAAGCCCACCGGATCGGGCATGACGTCATTGCGGCACTTGGGACATTCCATGGGCCCATCCTATCGCGACACCGGCGGACCGAACAAACCCGCATGCTCCGCCGGCGTGCCGACGATGTGGGTCGCACCCTCGAGCACGTGGGGGGTCGCAGAGGCCCCACGTCACCGCGACGCTCGGCATTCCCGCGGCCCGTGCGGTCGCGACGTCGATCTCGGAATCGCCGACGAGGACACACGCCTCGGGTGGCAGATCGAACGCCTTCGCGATCGCGAGCAGCGCCTGCGGATCCGGCTTGCGCGGGGTCCCCGGCTGCTCGCCGAGGATCTGGCGAAACGGCCACGGCGCGAGCAGCGCCTCGGCGATCGTCACGACCAGGTCGTGCGGCTTGTTCGAGAGGATCGCGAGCGGGCGCTCGTTGCCGATGTGATCGAGGGCCTCGGCGAGGCCCTCGAACACGCTGGTGCGCGCGTACGGGTTTGCCCGGTAGTGCGCGCGAAACCGCGAGAGCACGTCCTCGATGCGCTCGGGTCCGACGACGGCGCGCGCGACCAGCTGCGCCGCGCCGCTGCCGACCCAGCTGCGGATCTCTCCGATCGAATACGTCGCGAGCCCGGCATCAGCGAGCGCGGCGTTGAGGTGCCACGCGATGTCGGGGAGCGAATCGACGAGCGTGCCGTCGAGATCGAAGATCACGGCGCGAGCCGCACGAAGAGGCATGGCGCCAAGTCTAGCTGCTTGATGAGTCCATCTTGACTAATGAATCCGGGCGTTGACGAGCGCGCGCAGGAGCTGGAGCTGAAACGGTTTCTCGAGCTTGACGTTCGGCACCTCGTCGAGGAACGCCCGGGCGCTCGCGGTGAAGGCACCGCCCGACAGAAAGACGATCCGTTGGGCCTACTCCGGGGACGACTGCATGAGGTGTTTGTGAAACTCCGCACCGGTCATGTGCGGCATCATCAGATCGCACAGGATCACGTCGTAGGTCTGTCCAGCCGCGATCAGGTCGAGGGCATCCTGCGCAGTCGTCAGCGTGGTGACTTCGTGCTCCGACACGAGCGCGCGCTGGACCGCAGTCCCCATCATCTTGTCGTCGTCGACGAGAAGCACGTGTCCGCGGCGCTTCGCCACCAGGACATCGCTGATCGGACTCTCGGTGGTCACACTCGAATCCGAAGCCGGCAGGCTGACGCGAACCACCGTTCCCTCGTCGAGCTTGCTGGTCACCGTGATCGTACCGCCGAGCCCCGTGATGATGCGGTGGCAGATCGCGAGCCCCAGACCGGTGCCGACACCCACGGGCTTCGTCGTGAAGAAGGGCGTGAACAACTTCTTGAGAATCTCCGGCGGAATACCCGGACCGGTGTCTCGAAATTCGATCACGACGGTTCCAAGCCCGTTGGTACTGGTGGAGATCGTGATGCGGTTTCGATCGACGTGACCCTCCGGGATGGCCTGCGCCGCATTGACGATCAGATTGAGAAACACCTGGCCGAGTCGCGATTCGTTTCCCTCGACGCGCGGCATGTCGCCGAAGCGCTTCACCAGGACCGCGCGATGACGGATCTCGTTCCACGCCATTCGTAGGGTCGACTCGAGCACGTGATGAAGATCGACCGGACCACGCTGATCTTTCTCGGCGCGCGAGAAGATTCTGAGATCCTTGACGATGAGCCTCACCCGATCTGCGGCCTCTCGCGCGTCGTGGAGGATCGCTTGCAGTTCCACCAACTGCGGCGAGGCGCCCATCGCCGTCACCAGCTCCGTCGCGAGGTCGTCTGCGAGCTCGAGGTTCATCGTCGCAGCCGCAAGCGGATTATTGATCTCGTGGGCGACGCCTGCCGCGAGCGCACCGACGGATGCCATCCGATCGGACACCATGAGCTGCGACTGCACCTGCACTTGCTCCGTCACGTCGCGCCCGATCGTCAGGACGAGCTCCTCGCCGTTGATGGTGACCGGGGCGTTCGAGAACTCCACCACGGCGATCGTGCCGTCTTTGCGCTGGAGCTCGGTCGGCGGGGACCGGCCCGGTCCAGCCTTGACCAGCGCGCGATACGCTTGGTCGTTGGATTGCGCGTGACCCGGTGCAGCGAGATCTCGAATGTGGAGCCCGACGAGCTCGTCGGCAGAGGCGTAGCCGAGGAACTCGGCCAAGCGGCGGTTGCACTCCCGGATCACGCCATCAGGTGTCAGGATCGCGATCGAGTCATTCGCATTCTCGGTGAGAGAGCGATATCGCCGCTCGCCGGCGGCGAGGCTCGCGAACGAGCGCGATAGCCCGATCGCCTGTCCCATCTGTGCGCCGAGCACGCGCGCGAAGGCGAGCGCATCCTCACCACTGACGTCCTCGAGCCGCGCGCCGAGGATGATCACCCCGAAGGTTTTCGTCGCGAGGGTGACGGGCACGACGAGCACCGCCGACGTCCCGATCTCGATCAGCAGCTGCTGCGCGACCCCCTCGCTCACTCGCTCCGACGGGATCAGGACGACGTGTCCCTCGTCCGCCAGCTCGCCGAACAAGCGGAGACACCCGAACGCGATGTGGAGTCGCGAGGTCTCGAGCTCGGAGAATCCGATCTGATGCTGGAGCACGAGGTGACCGTCCGGCTTCGCGGTGTAGAGCGCGCCTTTCGAGATCCCGGCGGTGTCGAGACAAGACGCGAGCGCCTCGCCGATCACGGCATCGTCGACGTTGTTCCTCGCGAGCGACTCCGCAACGCCGGCGAGCACGGAGAGCTGCGCCTCCTGCTGTTCCGTGCGCTTGCGCAGGCGCGCGTTCTCGAGGAGCTGACGTTCGAGCTGCCAGAGGGCTCGGTTCGCGCGGCGTGCCTCGAGCACACCGACTGCTTCCTTCGGTCTGGGCCGCGGCGGCGCCTGGAGCGCCTCGCCGATGGCCTGCATGATCGCAGCGCGTCCATCGTTCTTGGTGATCAAAGCAGCCGCTCCGACGCCAAACGCCAGCTCGCGATCGTCCTGCTCGACGTACGCGGCGGAGCTCAACACGACGGGGATATGGGCGAGGAGAGGATCGGTACGCAGCGCGAAACACAGCCCGAATCCATCCAGCCCCGGCATCAGCACATCGGAGAGGACGATCTCGGGAGATCGGCTGCGCGCCGCTGCCAACGCCGCCGTGCCGTCGGCGGCGACGCTGACCTCGAACCCGGCGCTCTCGAGCCAGATCTGCGAGAGCTGGCGCTGTAGCGGATCGTCGTCGACCACCAGCACGCGTCGGCCGAGACCGAAGTTCGCCACCTCGAGCAGCGTCAGGTGGATCTTCGCGACATCGAGCAACTGCATCGGAGCGACCGGTTTGACGAGGATCTGCACGATCCCGACATCGACCGCACGCGCTTCATCGAGGCGCGATAAAAATCCCGACACGCACACGATCGGCACCGCGTCACCGAGCCGTTCGCGCAGGCTCCGCGACAACTCCAGCCCGTCCATATCCGGCAGATTCAGGTCCTGAATGATCAGGGAGGGCCACACGTGCTCGATCGCGGCCAAGGCCATCCGCGCGTCGTGGGCCTCGACGACACGATAGCCCGCACTTTCGAGCGTGAGCCGGAACGTCTTGCGTGTGGTCGCGTTGTCCTCGATGACGAGGATCGGTGGACGGTCGTCGACCGGCCCAGTCACGGTGGGCTCCGTCACCACGACGGGATCACGCGAGGCATCGAGCTTCGCGCATGGTGCGAGTGCGAGGCCCGCTGGCCCGCATCCAGAGTGTGTCTCACCCGTTCCTCCTTACCCGGCCAACAGCGCCGCCCACAGTAGACCTCCGGTGACAGCAGAAGTGAGTTTCCACCGCCTCCCGACGCGGTTTCGCGCGCCACCTCGACGACGACGGCACTTGCGTGCATCGGAGTCGCTCTGATCAGCGCTGCATCGGAGTCGTTCTGATC
>JACCYD010001268.1 GCA_013696695.1 Deltaproteobacteria bacterium
TCGAGATCGAGCGCGACAACCTGAAGGGTCGCCTCGATCGCGCCGAGCATCAGATGGTCACCGAGGCTGGCAGCGTGAAGGTGAAGCGCGCGCTCGAGATCGCCGCGGCCGCGGCCGAAACGTCGTCGTCGCTCAACGATCTGCTGTCGAGCTTACGCATCGAGGTGATGGCCGCCGAAGGTGAGTTCGAGCAGTACGCGCACAACATTCCGCGCGCGAGCTTCGAGCTGATCCGACAATCGCTGAAGGACGCCGCCGGTCACTGCGATGAAGCGCGCGAGCTGCTGCGCAAGCTTCGCGAAGTCGCCGAATAAAGAGGACCGCGGTCCGGAATTCACTTGCTCGGGATGTAATCGAGCGCGACCCACAGCACGCCGTGGGCGGCGGTCAGGATCAGCGCCATCCACAGCGTCGCGAACAGGCCCTCGATCACGAACAGCGGCCTGGCCTCGCCGCTCTGCTCGGACTTCTTCTTGGGATCACCTTTGTTCACCGGCACCTTCGAGATGAAGCGAGGCAGCTTGTGCCACGCGAAGAACTTCACGGTGACGACGAGCAGGATGATGTTGACGATCAGCGGCATCGCGAAGCCGAGCGCGCCGAGCGTGGCGAGATCGAGCACCGGACGCAGCCCCCAGTAGAGCGTGGTGTTGAGGATCGCGAACACCAGCGCGACCAGCGGCGTCGCCCACTTCACCGGGATGACGATCTTTGGATTTCTGCGTGCTGCGATGAAGAACACGAGCCCGAACACGGCGAGACGCACGCCGAGCTTGATCAACATGCCGGTAGCGCCGTCCATTGGGCGAGTGTGGCATGGACCGCGCGCGGATCGACCGCTCGCATCGGCTGCACGAACGGGTTGATCTACCTCCGGATGCAGTTGTAATGTGGAAGCGACGATGTTCGCGCTGAGCGGATAGTCGTCGGTGGGAGAACTGAGAATCATTCGTAGTTCTAGGCGTTTGTACGTCAATTCTTGTAATCGGTCGATTACAACCGCTCGACAACTGTCACCGTCCGCGTACAATTCAATGATGTCCGACGTCGCGGTCGTTGCTGCACCAAGAGCTCGTAGGGAGACGGCGCGCATCCGCCGTCGCCGCGACGATCTCTGGATCGCGATCAGCGCTCTGGCCGCAGCGCTTTTCGCACTGCCGCTCGCGCAATCGAGCTGGCACGGCCCCGAGGTGTCGAGTGTGCTCGCGATCGCCGCGACCGCCATGTTCGCAGGTCAGCGCTGGGCGATCGCGGTGATCGTGATCGCCGAGTTGCTGCTGGTTCCCACCGTGTGGCCGCGCGCGTTCCTCGGCCCGGATCTCGCGACGCAGATCGCTGCATTCGGATCGCTGATCGCGATGGTGCCCGGCGTACTCGCGATGCGTCGCGCCGCCGCCGCGCTCGTGCTGGTCACCGGGTGGCGGCGCACGCGTGAGACCTGCCGGCGGTTCCACCTCGTGCTCGTCGCGCTCGGCTTCATCGCGTCGCTGTTGCCGATGCTCTAGGTCGTGAACCTGGAACGTCGCGGCGCCAGTCAGCCGCCGGGCACGCCGAGACTCGTCGCGACGATGCCTCCATCGTGCACGGGCGACTTCTTCGCAGCCCGCGAACGGAAGAACGTGCGCAGCAAGATCGCGTCGACGATCACCGTCAGCGTCAGCAGCTGGAACGCCCACACCTCGGGCAGCAACTCGAGCTTGGCGACCACGCGCGACAACCCGAAGCCGACGAGCCAGGCATCGAAGCTCATACACACGCGCCGGAACGTCTCGGCATCGATGTGCCGGATCAACGCGAAGCCGATCGGCAAGCCGATCAACACGCCGGGCGCGAGATACGGGACGAGCGCGGTGCTCTCGGCGGTGATCATGCCGAGCGCGGCATATGCGAGGAGCGTCGACAACGATTCGATCGATCGCGTGATCGCGAGGGCGACCTTGAAGTCGTCCTTCGCCATCCCCTGGTTGTTGAAGTACAGCGCGAGCGGCGGACCGGAGATCGTGGTCATCGAGTACAGCAGGCCGACGCCGGCGCCGAACGGCAGGCCGATCATGCGGATGCGCTGGATCGGAAAGCGCAGCCCCGCGGCCTGGATCAGGATCAGCGGCAGCAGCGTGCCGTAGGTGACAAGCTTCGCCCACTCGACGCTGATCGAGGCGAGCACGAGGCTGCCGACCGCGACGCCCGGCAGGATGCCGAACGCGATCGGCCGGACTTGCGGCCAGACGCGGCGGATCGAACGCCGGCCGAGGAACAGCGCGTACAGGTTGACCACGACCTCGACGATGACGAGCGCGGGGTTGAGCACCCGGCTCGTGGTGACCAGCAGCGAGATCGGAACCGTGATCGACGAGTAGCCGTAGCCGAGCGCACCGTTCACCGTCGCCGCGAACAGGCTGGTGATGGCGATCAGGAGCGCGGTCGTATCGACGTCCACGGGACCTGGCCATAGCAGGCCGTGGGCCAGCGCCGCGTCAGGCGTCGATCTCGAAGCCCCGCGATATCAATGGCTTGCGTCGCCAGCCGGAGATGTCTCCGTTATCACGGACAGGCTTTATTACGGCATTCCGTGAGTTCCACGAAATCACGCGGATTCACGATATTTCGTGGTATCGACGACGGATGTCGCTGATGGCCAGGCTGTGGCGCGAAGCTTCGCTTGCGACGGAGGCCGAGGGGTTTCTCGCGCGCGTCGGGACATCGATCCTCGAGGAGCTCGATGGCGATGCTCTCGCGGTCCGCACGCTCGAGCCCGAGCAACATCACCTCGTCACCACCGCGTTCGTGCGTCGCGGTGCTCTCGGCGTCGCGCATCCGGCCAAGCCGCGCAACGAGCTGTCGGCCGGGGCCCTGACCCGTGTGCTCGCGTGGATCGAAGCGGGCTCGATCGAGCACGCGAACGCGACGCGACCGACGGCGATCGCGCGCGAGCTGCTGCGATCGATCGCCGATGATGGTTCGTGGTGGCTGGTGCCGCTGGTCGCCGATTCGCGGCCGCTTGGCGTCTTGCTGGTCGCAGCGGACAAGGGTCTCGAGCCGCGCAGGCTCGCCGCGCTTTGCGAGCCGCTCTCGGCAGTGCTCGCCGCCGAGCGTGCGCGCCGCGAGCTCTCGCAACTGCGCGAGGCCGCCGAGGCCGACAAGGCCGCCGCACTCGCACGCGTCAACATGCGCGACATCGGGGTCGCCGTCGTCGGCGCCGATTCGGGGCTGGCCGAGGTCATGCGGCAGGTCGAGCAGGTCGCGTCCACCGGTGCACCGGTGTTGATCTTCGGCGAGACCGGCTCGGGCAAGGAGGTCGTCGCGCGTTCGATCCACGAGAGATCGAATCGCGCCGACGGCCCGCTCCTCCGCGTCAACTGCGGCGCGATCGCACCGGAGCTCATCGATTCCGAGCTATTCGGCCACGAGCGCGGAGCGTTCACCGGCGCCTCCGCGCAACGCCGCGGTTGGTTCGAGCGCGCCGACGGTGGCACGCTATTTCTCGACGAGATCGGCGAGCTGCCTCTGCCCGCCCAGGTCCGCTTGCTT
>JACCYD010000517.1 GCA_013696695.1 Deltaproteobacteria bacterium
AGGCGGGGGAGCCGCCGCGCCGGGACCGCGAGACCGCGCCGATGCTCGCGGGGTACACGTCCGGCGAGCTGCTCGGGCGCGGTGGCATGGGCGAGGTGGTGCTCGCGCACGACCAGCGCATCGGCCGCCAGGTCGCGATCAAGCGAATGAGAAGCGCATCGCCGAGCGACATCGCGCTCTCGCGCTTTCTTCGCGAAGCCCGGATCCAGGCGCGCCTCGAGCACCCCGCGATCGTGCCGGTCTACGAGCTCGGAAACGCGAGCGACGGGACGCCGTTCTTCGCGATGAAGCGGCTCGCGGGCGTCACGCTCACCGACGTGATGCAGAAGCCGGATGGCCGCGACGTCCGGGTCCAGCTGCGCGCGCTCGTCGACGTCTGTCTCGCGATCGAGTTCGCGCACTCGCGCGGCATCGTGCATCGCGATCTCAAGCCATCGAACATCATGCTCGGCGATTTCGGCGAAGTGTACGTGCTGGACTGGGGCATCGCCCGCGTCCTCGACGAGAGCGAGCGCATCGCGGTGTCCGACCTCGATTCGGAGGACGGCGAGACGCAGGCCGGCTCGTTGCTCGGGACGCCCGGATACATGGCGCCCGAGCAGATCCAGAGCTCGGAGGTCGGGCCGCGCGCCGACGTCTACGCGCTCGGCGCGATCCTGTTCGAGATCCTCGTCGGTCAGCCGCTCCACCCGGGTGGGACCGAGGGACTGGTCACCACGGTCACGAAGCCCGAGTGCGCGCCGTCGGAGCGGCGCCCGGATGGGTCGATCGCGCCCGAGCTGGACGCCATCTGCCTCGCCGCGCTGTCGGAAGACTTCATGAAGCGGCCGACCGCGCGACAGCTCGGCGACGAGATCCAGCGCTACCTCGACGGCGATCGCGATATCGCGCGTCGCCGCGAGCTCGCGGCAGCCAGCGTCACGCGCGCGCGAGATGCCCTCGCGAGCGAGGATCCGAACCGCCGCGCCGAGGCGATGGCAGCCGCCGGTCGAGCACTCGCGCTCGATCCCGAGTCGCCGGATGCCGCTGCCGTGGTCGGCGCGCTGATGCTGGAGGCCCCGAAGAAGCTGCCACCCGAGCTGGTCGACCAACTCCGCGAAGGCGACATCGAGCTCGACGTGCGGGCCGCCCGCAGCACGACCTTCGCGATGCTGGCGTTCCTGCTGTTCATGCCGATGCTGGCGTTCACCGGCGTCAAGAGCTGGCCGCTGATCGGCACGCTGATCGGCCTCGTCGTCGGTCTCGCGGCGCTGAGCGCGATGATGGTGCGAACGCGGCGATCTCACCTGTGGGTGTTCATGTTCGGCTTCTCCGCGTTCATGGTGCTGCTCTCGCAGCTGTGGAGTCCGTTCATCCTGATCCCCGGGATTCTCGGCGTCTCGAGCGCGTCGTTGATCGCGCAGCCCGATTTCGTCGATCGGCCGTGGGTGCCGCTCGGCGTGGCGCTCTCGGCGTGGCTGACTCCGTTCGGCCTCGAAGCGCTCGGCGTGTTCTCGTCGACCTGGTCGTTCGCGGGCGACACGCTCGAGATCCGATCGGGCGCGCTGCCGCTCGACGGCGCGATGATCACGGCGATGCTGGTGCTCGGCAACGTGGGGCTGATCGTCGTCAACGGGTTCTACGCCCACGCGCTCGCGTCGACACGTCGCGATGCCAGCCGCCGCCAGGAGATTCAGTCGTGGCACCTCAGCAAGCTCCTGCCGACGCGGTAGCGCAGTGGCCGCGGTTGCGCGTGGTAGCGTGACGCGGTGAGCGAGCTCGAGGATGACGAGGTCAGCCGAGTCTTCGACGTCCCGACCGAGATCGAGCTCTCCGCCGAGCAACGCGCGCGCGTGGTCGCGGGCCGCTACGAGATCGTGGAGCAGATCGGTGCGGGCGCGATGGGGCAGGTGTTCCGCGTCCAGCATCTGCGGCTCGGCAAGGCGTTCGCCCTCAAGCTGATGCGCGCCGAGCATTCGCTCGATAAACAGGCCGAGCAGCTGTTCCATCGCGAGGCCCAGCTCGCGAGCCAGCTCTCGCACCCCGCCATCGTCGCGATGGTCGACTTCGGGAACGACCCCGACTGGGGTTGGTTCATCGTCATGGAGTATCTCGAGGGCGAGCCGCTCTCGAAGCACATCGAGCGCCTCCGCCAGTTGCCGATCGCCGCGGCGTGCGAGGTGGCCGCGCAGCTCGCGGATGCGCTCGTGCACAGTCATGGCAAGCGCGTGATTCACGCGGATCTGAAGAGCGAGAACGTGTTGTGTCTGGTGGCCGGCGATGACGAAGGCGCGAATCCGTGGCAGGTCAAGCTGCTCGACTTCGGTACCGCTCACCTCGAGGAGACGGTGTCGGGCTCGACCGATCGGATCTCGGGTACGCCCGAATACATGGCACCCGAGCGGATCACGGGCGGCGAGCCGCAGGCATCGAGCGACATCTACGCGCTCGGCATCATCCTGTACGAGATGCTGTGCGGCACGCCGCCGTTCGTCGGTGGCGAACCGCGGCAGATCCTCGAGCGCCATCTCGTCGAGACGCGAGAGTCGGTCGGCGCGCGGCGTGGCGAGGTGCTCGACGAACGACTCGACGCGATCATCGACACGGCCCTCCAGAAGGATCCGGCGGTGCGCTATCCGACCGCGCAGGCAATGCTCGACGATCTTCGCGAGTATCTCGAGGTGCTCGGCGTCCGCCAGCGCGCCGGCATGTTGCCGTCGCTGATGACGCGGACCGACGCGCGCGCCGATGCCTCGGCGGCGGCCTTCGATGCGATGGGCGTCCCTGCTGCGGGCCTGCGTCGCGATGGCACCATCGTGATCGCGAACCGCGCGTTCGCACGCTTGCTGCGCGTCGAGGATCTCGCCACCCTCGAGGGGCACGACATCATGCAAACCATGCTGGCCGAGCTCGTGCCGGATCTGTATGACGACCTGCGCGTCGTCGCGCTCAACGGCAAGGTGATCCGCCGCGATCTCATGCTCCCGCGGCCGGAGAAGTTCTTGAGAGCGCGTTACATCCTGGCGCCCGCTACCGGAGCATGCGGCCACTGCATGCTGGTCGTGCACTCGCTCCAGTGATCACACGCGCGATCACTCTCTGATGTAGAGCACGTGATCGATCGTGTCCTCGTGCATCCGGAACGAGAACCGCGAGCCTGGCAACGTGCAGGTCGTCGACCCGAGCGAGGTCACGCAGGTCAGCGTCGGTTGTCGCGCCTTCGCCGCGGCGCGCGTCATGCCGATGGTGAGGCCGTGCGACATGGTGACCTCGCGCGCGAACACGTCGATCTCGCGACCGCCCTCGAGGACCAACATCGCGATGCCCGCGGGGACGCTCTTGGAGACGAGCTTCGACTGCGGGACGCCGTGGAGCTCGACGACGATGGAGTCAGGCGACATGGTTGCGACGGCACCGGGCAGGAGTGCTTCGATCGCGTGCTTGGTCGGCAGGCCGCCGTCTTCGTGACCGCGCAAGCCGCGCTCCCCGAGCATCGGCGCGGGTGGCGGAGGTGGCGCGGTGGTGGAACGATTCCCGATCGACTCTGGCGAGCGACTGCCGCACGCGACGAGCGCGATCACGGCGAAGCGGGCGATCATCCGGGCATCGTATCAGCGCCGTGACTGGATGGAGTACAACAGCGCGGTGACGGACTTCGTCGGCTTGTGCCGGGCGGCTCGCGAGCTCCCGGGTGCGGACACCCACGATCGTCTGTGGTCGGCGTGGTTCGCCCTGCCGGAGTGGTTCTTGATCTCGGCGCCTTCGCCGGTCGGGCCGCTACCGTTCTCGCACTTCGTCAACGGGCAGCGGCGCGTGCTCGCGTTCTCGACCGCGCATCGGGCCGGCGGTTATGCGCAGGCGATGCGGATCGGGCCGTTGATGCCGCTCGCTCCACCGCTGGCGATGCAGACGATGCCGCAGCTCAAGACGTATGGCGTCTACGGCTTCCTCGTCGACATCGGGCCCGATGGCTTCGACACGTCGCTCGACAACCTGTGGGGGATGTTCCACCGATTCCGTGCGGCGCCACCGCCGGCACCTCCGTCGATCCCGAGCGGGCCGGCCGCGGGCACCGTCGAGTGGTTCCGCGCGCTACCCGCCTGGCACGTCGTGATGACGGCACAGGATCGCTCGATGCCCGAGCTCACCTCGCAGGGCAGCGATCTCGTCGCACAGGTCTACTCGAGCGCACACGCGGTGGCGCACTTCGCGGTGCACGCGCCGATCGTGGTGATGCCGCCGGCGCAGGTGCTCACCTTGCTGATGGACATCGAGCTCGTTAGGTTCGTCCGGTTCGACAACCACCTGGTCGTCGACCTCGTCGATCTCCACGTCGGCTAGAGATTGCCGTCCTCGACGACGATCGAGGCTTCGTACCCGGAGTTGGCGGGCGACCCTGCTGATCCGATGACCACGAAGTAGGTACCAGCGATCAGGTTATCGGTCTCCAGGAAGTCACCCGGCTCGACGCCGAACGGGTCGTCTGCTGGCCCTGCGATCGAGAGGTCGGCGGCGTCCAAGGATCCGACGACGGTGCCGCTGTCGAGGAATACCTCGATGTTGGTATCAGCGCTGCCGAAAATTCCGGTCGTCGTGAGCACGCGGATGATCTGGCCGGTGGTCGCGGTCACCTTGATCACGTCGAGGTCCGCGTTGGTGGCGAGCACGCCGGTGAACAGCGTCTGGGCGCCGGGGGCGGTCTGCGGCAGCACGTTGTTCGGCTCGACCTCGAGGAGGTTCTGGACGTTCGGGATCGCCTCTTCCTCGTCGACGATCACGTCGTACGAATCACCGAGAATGAAGTCGGGGTCGAACAGCACGACGAACATCTCCTCGTTGGCCGTCGTGGGCACCCGGCTGAAGTCGGTGAAGCCGCGAGCGTCCGCCCACTTTCCACCGACGAGCCAGACCAGCGCAGGGGGAAAGTCCGGGAAGTCGTTGTTGAAGCCTGCGCCAAACTGGATTCCCGACGTGGCGGTGAAGGAGAACAACAACGTGTTGGTGCTGAGCACGCCACTACCTGCGAAGTCGGCTTTGCCCCCTGGCTGCAGCGCGATCGGGGTCCGAGGCTCCACCGCGAGAGTGCCGCGCGAAGCGATGATCGAGCCGCCGAGCACGTCTTCCACCAGGAGCGGGCCCGCGACGGCGTCGGTATCGAGCAGCACGGTTGCCTGGATCTCCGAGGTGGTGGAGCCGTCGACGAAGAACGTCAGCCCGGCGCCACCCGAAATCGAGATATCGCCCAGGAACGGATTGGCCGGATCCTTGTTGATGATCCGGATGAAGCTGATGCCGCCCTGCTGGAGCCCTGCGTCCGCCAACACGATGAGCGAGTCCTGCACCTCGAACGATTGCGTCAGCGCCAGGGACGCGTCGCCGTCGGTGACGGTCACGTCGCGCAGGCCGAGCGCGGCGTCGGTCGCGATGGTGAGGTCGACGAATAGATCGCTCGGGCTCGCCAATTCGACCGCGTCGACGGTGATGCCGGCGCCGAACGCCACGGAGGCCGCATCGGTGAACTCGGTGCCGTCGCCGCTGACCTGAACGCGGATCGACCGGCCGGCGAAGCCCTCGGCGGGGATCACCGCGTTGATCGCGGGATCCGGGAGATCGGGCTCGGGGAACTTGATGTCGTCGCCACAACCGAACGCGGTCGGGACGAGCGCGAGGAGGAGCGCGAGGAGACTTGAACGCATACGTGGACCTCTATGGAACGGGAAACCCGCTTCGAAGGGGCCGACGGTGTCGCGGATCGACCTTCGATACAATGGTCCATACCCCATCGATGATGTTTCGCTTTGCGAACTGGTGGCAGGCGGCTGGAATCGTTCACCGGAGCGTATACGCTCCGCGATCATGACGATTCGCACCTCGATGACGGCGCTCGCGGCGAGCGCGACCTTGACCACGGCATCGAGCGCCATGGCGAACCCCACGATCGAAGTGGGTGGAGCGATCGGTATCCACGGGTTTTCCGACGAGAACGAGCTCGGCGTGTTCGACGAGATGAACGTGACCTCGCTCTCCAACTCCGCGTTGTTCGGACTTCGCCTCGGGGTGATCTTCAACGATGCGTTCGGCGTCGAAGCGGAAGCAGCGATCCTGCCGACCTCCGCGCGCGAGCCCGAGTTCGACGTGCTCGATCTCACGTACCGCGCTCATCTGATCGCCCAGTACGCGAAGCTTGGCAGCGGCAAGGTCGTCCCGTTCGTCGTCGGTGGCGTCTCGGCGTTTCACGTGGTCGACACCGACGACGCCGGCATCGTCTACACCGATACGGATCCGGCGTGGTACGTCGGCCTCGGCGCGAAGTACCGGCTCCCGAAGGGCTGGGGCCTGCGCGGCGACGCGCGGCTCTACTTCCCGCCGAGCAGCCAGAGCGAGGGCGCGACCACCGACTTCGAGCTGGTGTTCTCCTTCTACAAGGAATTCAACCGCAAGACGGGCGAGGACAACGATCCGGATCGCGACGGCATCCTCGGTTCCGATGATCAGTGCCCCTCCGAGCCCGAGGACAAGGATGGCTTCGAAGACTCGAACGGCTGTCCCGATAACGACAACGACAAGGACGGCAT
>JACCYD010000531.1 GCA_013696695.1 Deltaproteobacteria bacterium
GCACCAGCCCGGCCGCGTGCGCGGCGGCGAGCGCATCCGCGAGCTGGATCGCGAGCGCGACCACCCGCCGCACAGGCATCGCTCGCCCGAGGTCGTCGGCGAGCGAGTGGCCGCGCGCGAGCTCGGACACCACGTACACCGTCCCGTCGGCGGTGCGGTTGACGTCATAGACGTTCGCGATCGCGGGTGCCACCAGCTGTGCCGCCTTGCGGCCCGCGTGCAGGAACCTGCCGACCGCCTCGGGATCCTGTGCGTACTGGGCGTGCACGATCTTGATCGCGACATCGCGTGCCAGCATCGACTGCCAGCCGAGGTACATGACACCGATCGCCCCCTCGCGTGGCGGCGCGAGCGGCGCACGGATCTCGTAGCGCTCGTCGAGCGTGCGGCCGACGAGATCATCGCGGGCGGCTGGTGCAGCCGACACGATCCGCGTGCCGTCCGCAGGGCAATAGCCACCGTCGGCCGGAAACACGCGCCCACAGCTCGGACAGTGTCCTGAGCCCGCCATCCGGCAATCATAGTCGGCTCCTCGCTCGAACAGTACCGGTGATCGGCGATCGATCGCGGCCGCGCTAGACTGGCCGCTCCGTGAAACCGATCACCAATGTCGTCGGCTTCGATGACGCGCCGTTCGCTCACGAGCATCGCGGCGACGTCCGCGTCGTCGGTGCGGTGTGCTGCCGGACGCGGCTCGACGGCGTGCTCTCCAGCAAGGTCCGCCGGGATGGCGCGAACGCCACCGAGACGCTGATCGAGATGGTCGCGGGTGGAAAGTTCCGGGAGCACATTCGCGCCGTGCTGCTGCAGGGCATCGCGCTCGCCGGCTTCAACGTCGTCGACATCCACACGCTGTCGGAGGAGCTCGACGTACCGGTCGTGGTCACCGTGCGTCGCCAGCCGCGGATGGCGATGGTCAAGGACGCGCTGTTCGATCGCACGCCGGGCGCCGCGCGCAAGTGGCGCCTGGTCGAGCGCGCCGGCCCGCTCGAGCTGCTCGGTGCGATGTGGTGTCAGCGCATCGGGCTCACCGCCGACGAGACCACGGGGCTGCTGCGCGCGACCACGCTGCATGGCAACGTGCCGGAGCCCTTGCGCCTCGCGCATCTGATCGCCGGCGGCGTGACCACCGGCCAGAGCCGCGGCCGCGCCTGACCAACCGATTCGAGAGCTCAGTTCTCGATCGCTTCGAGCAGCTCGCCGATGGTCTCCTCGAGCGCGATCGCGATCTTCTTCGGCACCGGCGAGCCTTCCTCGGCGATCAGCGCCGACAGCCGCCGCGCGGCCGCCGCGATCTGCGCGCGGGCCTTCTCGCGGCGATCGCGATCGGTGACCGGGAAGACGATCTCGCCGAACTTCGACTTCAAGACCGGCGCCTCGGCACCTTCCTCGAACGCGATGCGGTGGATGGTCTGCAGCGTCTCTTCATCCGCCGAGCCGTGCTCGGTGGCCTTCTGCACGAACTCCACGGTGGCGATGCTCGGGATCGGCATCTCGAAGTGATCCTCGCGGGCACGCTCGATCACGCGCGGCGCAGACGACTCGAGGAACCGATAGCTGCCGAGCAGCTTCGAGACCGTGGAGCCGCGAAGATGGAGCTCCTTGCGGCAGTACGCGTCGAAGTCCGAGAAGCCCCAGCCTTCCCACAGCTTCTTTTCACTGCAGCGGGACAGCGCCTCCGCGAGCTCCAGCCAGGTGCGCTTGAAGGCGCGGGCCTTGGCCAGGGTGTCTGCGCGCACGGGATCGCTCTGTACAGCGATCATGCGGTCTTCCATCTGTCGGTCGGTCTTGGTGATGATCTTCGAGCCCACGGGCACAACCTAGGACATGGGTCTGATCACATCAGTTTTCCGAGGCTAGTCGATGGGATTACGAACGGTTATGCTCGGGCACGGAAGCTGCTCCATCGAAACCGCCCATGCGTCTCGCCGCCATCGCCCTGACTCTGACCGCGTGCTTCACCAGCGCGTCGGAGCTGTCGGCCGTTGGGGATGACGATGCCGACCCGGCGCCCGGCGGAGTGCCGAACGGGTTGTGCCGCACCGACGACGAATGCGTGCCGGCCGGCGCCACGTGCTGCGATTGCCCGACGTTCGCGCGCTCGATCTTCGATCCGCAGAGCGAGGCTTGCGAGGCGGTCGGTTGCGACAACGATCCGAGCGTGTGCCCGACCAACGTCGAGGCCGCGTGCGATCAAGCCTCCGGTAGCTGCGTGCTCGCCTGCGCTCCGCTCCAATGCCTCGAGTGCCCGAACGGCTATTTCACCGAGGCGAACGGCTGCCTCAGCTGCACCTGCGCGCCGCCGGTCTCGCAATCGCCGGATTGCGGCGTGGATAGCGATTGCTCGCGCGTCCGCGCGGATTGCTGCGGCTGCCAGAACGGCGGCGAGGACACCGCGGTCGCCACCGCCGATGCCGCCGCGTTCGATCAGGCGCTGAGCTGCAACTCGGGCTCGCAGTGCCCGGGGCAGGGCAACTCGAGCTCCGACTGTGATGCCGAGCTGGCGCCCCGTTGCGTCAACGGAGCGTGCGAGCTGATCGCCGAAGACATGCCTGCGGAAGCCTGTGGCCGACCGGACCTGCCGGCCTGCGCGCCCGGGAAGATCTGCACGATCAACGTCGACCCGGCCGCGAGCTTGTACGGCGTCGGCACCTGCCAGTGAATCCCATCCACCCTCAGGGCAGGGCTGCGCGGCATTTGGCAGCGCGACGCGTTATACTCGCCGGCCTATGAGTAACGACGCGCCGACCGGACCATCGTCCGGATCGATGCCCATGCCGCAGGCGCCGTCGCTGGTGGGCGAGGTGTTGGACAACCGGTACCGGATCACGCGCAAGCTCGGTGAGGGTGGGATGGGCGAGGTCTACGCCGCCGATCACATCCACATCGAGAAGAAGTTCGCGATCAAGTTGCTGCGACCGGAGATCGTTTCGAACCCCGAGGCGGTGAGCCGGTTCCGGCAGGAAGCGCGCTCGAGCTCGTCGATCGGTCACCGCAACATCATCGCGATCGAAGACTTCGGCACGCTCAACGACGGCCGCATCTACATGTGCATGGAGCTGCTGAATGGCGCAGCTCTCAACGATCTGATCACCACGCCGCAGCCGGTCGAGCGCCTGCTCAACATCCTGATCCAGACCGGCCACGGGCTCGCCGCCGCGCACGCGAAGAACATCGTCCACCGGGACATGAAGCCCGAGAACATCTTCGTGTGCTTCCAGGGTAACGAGGACATCCCGAAGATCCTCGACTTCGGCATCGCGAAGGTCTCCGGCAACGACGGCCAGAACAACCTGACCCGCACCGGCACGATCTTCGGCACGCCGTTCTACATGGCGCCC
>JACCYD010000545.1 GCA_013696695.1 Deltaproteobacteria bacterium
AGCCGACGGCGAGGTAGCGGTTGACGCGGAAGCCGAGACTGATGCGCTCGAGCGCCTTGTCGCGCATCCCGGCCGGCGCCAGCGCTGTCACGCTCGCGACGCGATCCGGATAAGCCGCGGCGAGCTCGAGCGAGACCCAGCCGCCAAGCGAGTTGCCGACGAGATGCGCGCGCTTGACGTTCAGCGCGTCGAGCGTGGCGCGGACGGAGTCCGCGAGCGCTCGTGGATCCATCGCGGTGCCGGCGGTCCACGGGGTCTGACCGTGACCTGGAAGATCGACGGCGAGCACGTCGAACTTCTTCGCGAGCTCCGGCGTGACGAGCGACCACACGGTGCGAGCCGAACCCAGGCCATGGATGAGGACGAGCGGTTCGCCGGCGCCGCGGCGATCGTGAGAGAGCACCACCATCGTGAGCCTCCAGCGTAACCCACGGCCGAACGGCGATGCGGTGCCCGCGCAGTCCCGCACGCCGAGAACATCGTTATGCGCCTCGGTACCACCGAGCGCCAAAGGGCGCGATCAGCCTGACGTGCGCCGCCGCGCGCGGCGAGCGCTCCAACAGCTGCCGACGCCTCTTCAGGGGTTGGCTGACGCTGCGCCGGCTGGAAGGTTGCACACACCAGTAGGTCATGACGTGCCGATGCTTGCTGTTTCTGATTGCCACGAGCGCGTGCGCCGCACCGCCCGGAGTCGACGAGAAAACCTCGGAGCTATCGAACGCGACCACGGTCGTGTCGCTGACGTTCGACGACACGCTCGCGGATCAGTATCAGGTCGCCGACATCGCCGAGGCGCGAGGCATGCGCGCGGTGTTCTACATCAACAGCACGCGCATCGGCGCGCCCAACCATATGACCAGCGCCCAGGTCCTCGATCTGCAGACGCGCGGTCACGAGATCGGCGGCCACACGCTAACGCACGCGAACCTCGCGCAGATCACCGAGGACCAGGCGCGCGATCAGATCTGTAACGATCGCGTCGCGCTGCTCGATGCCGGCTACGCGGTGACCTCGTTCGCGTATCCGTTCGGCTCGGAGAGCTCGCTCGTTCAGCAGATCACCCGGTCCTGTGGCTACAACTCCGCGCGCGATGTCGGCGGCTTGCGCTCGGCGACGTGCCCGTCATGCCCGCTGGCAAATCCAATCCCGCCCGCGAACGTCTACCAGGTCCGCACCTACAACTCGATCCATCGCACGACGACGCTCGAGACGATGCAGCAGCAAGTGCTCGACGCGGAGCAGAACGGCGGCGGCTACGTCCCGATCGTGTTCCATCACGTGTGCGACGGCTGCTCCGAGGATGCGATCACGCCGGCGCTCCTCGGGACGTTCCTCGACTGGCTCGCAACACGTGGGCCGGCCACACAAGTCGGTACCGATCACGAGGTGATCGGCGGCGGCGTCCAACCCGGGGTGAGGTACCCCGAGGACACGTCGACGAATCTGCTCCGCAACCCGTCGCTCGAAGCCGATACCGATGGCAACCAGGTGCCCGACTGCTGGCAACGCGGCAGCGTCGGCACCAACACGGCGACGTACACGCTGACGAGCGACGCCGCCGACGGCGTCCGCGCACAGCAGATCCAGATCACGAGCTTGTCCTCGGGTGGCCGGCGGCTCGTGACGGCGCAGGACACCGGCTCGTGCGCACCGGCGGTGACGCCCGGCCACACCTACACGATGTCGGCGTTCTACCAGGCCACGGTGCAGCCGCGCTTCTCGGTCTACATCCGCAACGCGAGCGGCGCGTGGGTGTGGTTCGCGGAGAGCCCGCTGCAGCCAACCTCCGCGGTCTACCGGAAGGCGACATACACGACACCGCCGATCCCGGCCGGCGCCACCGCGCTCAGCCTCGGGCTCGGGATCTTCGCGACCGGGACGATCACGATGGACAACTACACCCTCGCCGATACCGCGCCACCACCGCCGGCAACCGACACCATCGTGCCGCTGCTCGCCCTCGCGTGTAACGGAACCACTTGCTCGACCCAGCCGTACTCGAGCCCGGTCAACGTCTCGCTCACGGCCTCCGACGCCGGCTCCGGCATCCGCGAGGTCAGCTACACGACGGACGGCAGCGATCCGATGACGGGCACGCTCTACACCGGGCCGTTCACGGTCAGCTCGACGGCCACCGTGCGTGCGGTTGCCATCGATAACGAGGACAACTTCATGGCGCAGTCGGCGCGCCTCACGATCACGCCGGTGCGAGACACCACGCCGCCGACCCTGGCGATCGAGTGTAACGGCACCACGTGCGCGAGCACGGCGTACGCGAGCACGGTCAGCGTGTCGCTCGCTGCGAGCGATGCCGGCTCGGGCGTTCGCGAGATCCGCTACACCACCGATGGAAGCGATCCGATCAACGGCACGATCTACACTGCACCGTTCACGCTTGCCGCCTCGGCGACGGTGCGCGCGACCGCGGTCGACAACGCGAACAACCGGAGCACGGCCACGGCGACGATCGCGATCACCGCCCCACCGCCCGCGACGAATCTGCTCCAGAACCCTTCGCTCGAGACCGACGTCGACGGCAATCAGATCCCGGATTGCTGGCATCGAGGCGGCTACGGCACCAACACGTCGACGTACACGCTGGTCGCGGATGCGTTCGACGGCACGCGAGCGCAGCGCGTCGACATCACCAGCTGGACGTCGGGCGGTCGCCGCCTCAACACGCTGCAAGACACCGGCGCATGTGCGCCAGCCGTGACGCCAGGAGCGCGTTACACGCTGACCGCGATGTACAAGGCGACGATCCAGCCGCGCGTCTCGATCTACTACCGCAACGCGAGCGGCACCTGGGCGTGGTTCGCCGAAAGCGCCCCGCTGCCGGTGTCGGCGACCTATGTCCAGGCGACGTACACGACGCCCGCACTTCCGGCCGGCGCGACCGCGATCAGCGCGGGCCTGTCGATCTTCGGCGTTGGCTCGTTGACGACGGACGCGTACACGCTCGTCGAAGCAACACCCGCTTCGTGACTACACCAGGCAGACGCCGACCGAGACATGGACGTCCTCGGGCAGCTGGCAGAGCAGCAAGTAGCAGCGCCCGGTGGTGACGCCGGCATCGAGCATCGATTGCTTCAGCATCTCGGGATCGCAGATCTGCGAGCACAGATCCTCGGACGGCAACTGGGCGGCAAGTGCGCAGACGTCCGGGCCGTCGTCCTCGAGCGATGCCTCGACGCGGACCTCTGCGGTCAGCTTCGAATCGAGCTGGTCCACGGCGATCAGCGAATCACCTGGCTGCAGGGGGATCCGCTCGATGTCGTGCGTCGGTTCGACTGCACACGCAGCCAGCAACACGGACACCACCAACCACCGCACGATCTAACGGTACGAGGAACCAGCCCGTAGGTCGCAAGGGACAGATGTACGCCCGCAGCCGACTGCCGGTTCGTCGACGGAAACTTGCTCACAGTGTGGCAGTCGTTCGACCGCCGGACGGTGCGTCCGAGGACCGTGAGACGACGGACGCCCGATCTCACGCGAGGAACCAGCGAGGAGGTTTGATGCGACCCTCCGCGGGGTCGAGACTGGGCGTTGGTGACACAGCTATCCCAGAGGGCACCGGGTGGAGGTCGTGGCGGGCGCGACGACACCACCGACTTGGAGCCCGGTCACGTGGTCGGCGAATACGTGGTCGAGAGCAAGCTCGGCCAGGGCGGGTTCGGCACCGTGTTTCGCGCGAGCCATCCGTTGATCGGCAAGCTCGCCGCGATCAAGGTGCTGTCGCGCAAGTATTCGAGCGATCCGGAGATGGTGGCGCGCTTCATCGACGAGGCGCGCGCCGTCAATCAGATCCGGCATCGCAGCATCATCGACATCTTTTCGTTCGGGCACCTCGAAGACGGTCGCTGCTACTACGTCATGGAGCTCCTCGACGGACGGCCGCTGGGGGACCTGATCGAGCACAACGGCGGGCTTCCACTCGCGCGTGCGATCCCGATCCTTCGCGCGATTGCCCGTGCCCTCGACGCGGCACACGCACAGGGCATCGCGCATCGCGATCTCAAGCCCGACAACGTGTTCCTCGCGACGCAGCCCGACGGCACCGAGTATCCGAAGCTGCTCGATTTCGGCATCGCGAAGCTGATGGGCGAGCTGACGACGGATCCGAAGTACAAGACCGCGACCGGAGCTCCGATCGGCACGCCTTGTTACATGTCGCCAGAGCAGTGCCGCGGCCTCGCCGTCGATCACCGCACCGACATTTACGCGTTCGGCTGCGTCGTATACGAGATGCTCACCGGCCGCGTCCCGTTCGACGGCGAAGATCACCTGACGGTGATGGTCAAGCAGATCTCCGAGGAGCCGGTGCCGCCCACGCAGCGCGCGAGGGAAACTCCGACGTTGCCCGAGCTGCCTCTCGCGGTCGACGACGTGATCGCGTGGATGATGCGCAAGGAGCCCGCGGAGCGACCGCCGGATCTGATCAGCGCGATCCACGCGCTCGAGCAAGCCGCACTCGCGGCCGGGATCTCGCTCGTCGGTGACGAACGAACGGTGAGTGATCGATTCACACCGCTTCCAAAGCGCCCGGTCGCGGCGGTCGAAGCCGCGCCGACGCTGCTCGGTCAGCAGGACCAACCCGCGCGCCGCTCGCGTGCGTGGATGGCGCTAGCCGGGGTCACCGTCATCGCGATCGCGGTGGTCGCCATCGTCGCGCTCGCGCGCGGAGGCGACGACACCGAAATTACGACTGCCAAGCCCACTGCACCTCAAGCACCTGCGTACGTGTTGATCGAGATCGTCGGCCCGCCGGACGGCACCGAGGTGTTCGGACCTGAGGGCCCGCTCGGGCGCACCCCCACCCGCGCCCAGCTGCGGCACGGGTCCACGGAAGTGCAGCTCACCCTTCGCGCCGAGGGCTACCTGACCACCGTCACACGTGTGATGCCGGATGCCGATCGACGGATCGAGGTCGCGCTCGAGAAGAAGATCGAGCCCACACCGCCAGCAGCACCGCCCATCGCGAAGCCCGTCACCAAGCCGGTCGCCAAGCTACCCGTCGCTAAACCGATCACCAAACCCATCACCAAGCCGGAGACCACGCCGGCGATCGAACCTGACCCCTACGGACGAAAATGATGATCCACAAGCTGATCGTGCTCGGCATCCTCGCGAGCACCTCGCTCGCCGCCGCCCAAGCACCGCCACCAGAGCAGCCGGGAAGCGCATCGATCGCGGCCGCCGAACAGCTCTTCAATGAAGCGCGCACGCTGTTCGACAAGGGCGACCACGCCGCGGCGTGTCCGCGCTTCGAGGCCAGCTACAAGCTCGACGCTGCGCTCGGCACGCTGCTCAACATCGCCACCTGCTACGAGAAGCTCGGCCGGCTCGCGAGTGCGTGGGGACGCTATCGCGAGGTGATCGCCCTCGCGACCAAGGTCGGAGATGCATCGCGCCTCAAGATCGCCCGCGAGCGGGCCGACGCGATCGAGCCGACGTTGCCGAAGCTGACGATCCGCGCCCGCTCCTCGATCGCGGGGATGGTGGTGACGCGCGATGACGTGCCCGTCGATCCCGCAGTGCTCGGCATCGGGATCTATGTCGATGCCGGCGGGCACACGATCACCGCGACTGCGGTTGGTCGCAAACCGTTCTCGACCAAGGTCGAGGTCAAGGGCTCCGAGATCAAGGTGGTGATCCTGCCCGAGCTCGCGATCGATCCCGATTACAAGGGCCCGGCACCCGTGGCGACGACGATCCGCCTCGAGCAAGACCACTTCGATCCGGGACGTACCCGACGCATCGTCGGGCTATCGGTCAGCGGCGTCGGCATCGCCACGCTGGTCGCGGGCTTCGGGTTCGGGGCCGTCGCGCGTGCGACCTACGACACCGCGTTCGAGGACGATCTGTGTGATCGCACGACGCTCGCGTGCACGCCGAAAGGCCAGGAGCGAACCGATCGCGCACGCAGCCAGTCGCTGGTGGCGAACATCGCGACGATCGGTGGCGCCGCGATGATCGCCGGCGGCGTGTTCATCTACCTCACGGCTCCGAGCCCGGGACGGATCGCCATCACGCCCGGCGTCGAAGGCGGCGCCAACGTGTCGTTCGGAGGTAGCTGGTGAGGCGCGCCGCGCTCGCACTGGCACTCGCCGGCTGCAAGACGCTGGTCGGCATCGAGGACACCTCGGTGCCTCCCGACGCCGCGATCGAGATCAAGGTGATCGACACCGGCGATGGGCGCGATGGACCGATCGTCGTCGCCTCGGAAGGCTTCACCGACGACGTGCGAGCCGGCGTCATCGCGAATGTCGGCGAGGGCTCGACGCTGCTCCCGGTGACCACCGCCGATGGGTTCGCGGTCGGTGACGAGGTGATCGTGATCCAGATGACCGGCGACGTTGCGGGTAACTACGAGACCGGCCGCGTGCGGTCGACCGCACCGGGCAGCTTGACGCTCGAGAGCGCGCTCGCCACCGCGTTTCCCGCGGATGCGACGGGTGTGAGTCAGGTCATTCACATCCCGAACTTCTCCTCGGTGACGGTCGCGGGTACCGGTCGGCTCGGCGTGCATCCTTGGGATGGCGTCACCGGCGGCGTGTTGTTCTTCCGCGTGCGAGAGACGTTGACGGTCGAAGCCGGTGGCGTGATCACGGCAGACCTCAGCGGCTTCGGTGGCGGGCTGCCGAGCGTGCCGACCGACGGAGGAATCGGTGGCACGGGCGGCCCCGGCGGTGGCCTTGCCGGCTGCCCGACGCTCGGGTGCAACCTCACCCCAACAACCGCCGCGTCTGGTACGGACGGGCAGGTCGGCACCGCGGCTGCAGGCGATGTCGGTGCCGACTTCCAGGGCTGCAAGGCGGGAGATGGCGGCGACGGTGGTGCGTCCGGCGACCCGGCCGCTTCACCGCTATCCGGCGATCTCGGTCAAGGTCTCGGCGGTGGTGCGAATGCGAGCGAGGGCGGTGCGAACGAGACCGCCTCGGTCACGCGCCCGTTGCTCGGCGGCGGTGGTGCAGGCGGTACCGGCGGTCGTGGTGGTGTCGGAGCCGGAGGCGGTGGTGGTGGTGGTGGCCCCGTTACCAGCAACGTTCCGGCAGCACAAGGCAATGGCACACCTGGTGGCACCGGTCTGGGCGGCGGGATCGGCGGCACGGGAGGCACCGGCGGGTTCGGCGGTGGCATCGTCATCATCCACGCGACCACGATCTTGCTGACCGGCGACATCTCGGCACGCGGAGCTGATGGCGTCGTCGGTCTGGACGGTGCGCTCGGTGGGGACGGCGGCTTCGGTGGTTTCAGCGGCACAGCGACCCTGTGCTC
>JACCYD010000568.1 GCA_013696695.1 Deltaproteobacteria bacterium
GCTCTACACGATGCCGGCCGCCGACACGGTCGGCCCCTACGTGCTCTCGATCTCCGGTGACGGCAGCTTGCTGCAGCAGCCGGGCATCCTGACCTCGGCGGGCGTCATCGCGGTCGGCTTCGGAGACATCGCGCAGCTCGAGTATCGCCACACCTCCGCGATCAGCATCACGGGCCTCAACGCGCCCGTGCCAACCGTGGGCGTCCAGCTCAAGGTGCCGATTCCCGAATACCCGAACGTCCCCGCGTTCGGCGCGGCCTTCCGGATCGGCGTGCCGCGCGCCGAGGACTTCGACGGCGTCGGCATCGACGAGACCGTCCACGATCTGTTTCTCGTCGGCCGGCTGCGGTTCGAATTCGCGTCCTGGCTGACGTTGCACGGCGGCGTTCGCGTGTCGTCGGCAAAGATCGAGGTCTCGAACGACACGCTCGGAGAGACCCGCCGCACCGGCTGCGAGCTGGCGGGCGCCGTGCTCGCCTGTGCGCGCACGCTGTGGTTGCCGACCGGCGCGTACGAGCTGCAGATGTCGAAGCAGTCGAAGATCGTCGGCGAGGTCGCACTCGCACCACGGTTTCGTTATCTGCCCGGCAGCGCGATCGATCCCGAGATCGGGTACGGCCTGCTCGGGCGATTCGGCATTCGCTGGAACTTGCTGCCGTCGGTGATCATCGACGGAAGCATCGGCTACCAGCTCGACGTTGCGACCAACGCGCCGGACGAAGGTCCGGACGCGATCGTCACCTGGGACATCCGGCTCGGTGCCGAGGTGTTCGTGCCCTGGGGCGCGCTGGCCTGCCGCGCCGCAGGGGTGTTCTGCGAGTAGCGCGGGCAAGAGGCAATCATGAAGCGCATAGCAATCATCATCGTAGCGGTCACCATCTCCGCTGCAGCGCGGGCGCAACCCGTGCCCGACGTGCCGTTGCCACCCGACACGCCCACCACCGACGGCAGCGGCACCGAAGGTAGCGGGAGCGGCAGTGGGGAACAGAACGCCCCACCACCGATCCCACCGAACACCGGCAGCGCGTCGACGCCGACGGATCCGTATCCGACGCCGCCGGCACCCACGCCGAAGAAGAAGCGCGGGCCGGTGTCGCCGTACTGTCAGTGGGAAGAGCGCGGCACCGAGTGCTTGCCCGAGGTGCTGACCACGCCGACCGGCTGGTTGTTGCCGGGCGCGATGCTGTACTCGCGGACGTCGCTCGATACCGGTGGTGGAGTGTCCTCCGATTCGCGCGTCGGTCTCGGCGAGGTGGCCGAGTTCGGCATCGCGACCACCGACGCCGTGCGCCGGCGCGACGATAGCTTCGACACCACGACGTCGCGGATCCAGCCGTACGTCACCGCGTCGTTCCGGCTCGGCATCCAGGAGGGCCGGCTGTTCGATCAGCAACCCGGCATGACGCTCGGCTTCCGGAAGTCGTTCGAGCGCAACAAGGATCAGTTCAAGACCAAGATCGCGGAGCTGACGCTGGTCGCCAGCAAGCACCTCGGCAAGAACGCGGCGATCCACTTCGGTGGCGCGTTCTGGGATGCGTCGCTCGAGGGGAATTTCGACGACGACGAGGTCGAAGGTCGCGCCGAGGTCTCGTTACACGGGTTCGACGACGCGACGAAGAAGCAGCTGCGTCCGTTCGGCGGGATCGAGCTGCGGCCGCTGCCGAGCTCGCAGATCCTCGTCGACATCGGCTGGGCGCCGGAGTTCTGTTACCAGTGCTCGAATTTCGGCGACCAGGCGACCGGCGTCGCGAAGTTCGGTGCCAACAAGATCCGGCTCAAGCCGGTGCTGTCGTGGGGCGTGCGAACCCAGCTCGCGAAGTGGATCCGGCTCGAGGCGGGTGTGCGGCTGCCGGATATCGGCGAGGCCAACTTGCTCGATGCCCAGATCTTCGGTCAGGTGACGTTCACGTCGTCGGCGCTCCGTAGCGCGGTCGACAGTCTCCAGTAGTCTGAACTGCCCAAGCTCATGCGCCTCTTTCTCGTCGTGATGGCACTCGCGTCGGTCACCTTCCCGCGCCTTGCGGATGCCGAAGATCCGGTGACGAGTCGATTGCTCACCGCACCGACCGCGTGGCTGCCGCCCGCGAACGGCGTGGTGGTGACGACGACGCTCGATCACCGGTTCGATGGGAGCGCGGTGGTTGGCTACGGGCTCGGTGGCGTGGGCGCGATCGACGTCGGCACCGACACCGACGTGCGATCGTGCGCGACGTGCGACGGTGATGCCGAGCCGATCTTCCTGGGACGCGCCGGGTTTCGCATGGGGCTCGGGCAAGACACGCTGTTCCGCGGGATGCCGGCGGTGCTGGTCGGCGTGCGGACCACGTTCGCATCATCGGGGTCAGCGCGCGTGCGCGTCTCCGAGGCGTACGCGGTGGCGAGTCGCGAGCTCGGGCCGCTGGTGTTCCACGGCGGTGCCCAGGCGGTCGATGCGAGCGCCGATGGCGACGAGCTCGGCGTGACGATCAAGCTGATCGCGGGGCTCGAGTGGACGCCGGGGCAGTACCCGAACACCACCGTGATCGCCGACTTCGCGCACGTGCCATTGATCCGGACCAGCACCGGTCCTGCGCTCGAGTGGGTGGCCGGGGTCGGGGTTCGCTACCTGGCGTTCCGCGATTGGGGCGCGATCGAGCTCGGTGTTCGCGTCCGTGAAGACGAAGGGCTGGGCGATACGACGGTGATGATTCGCCTCAACGGCGTGTTCGATCC
>JACCYD010000577.1 GCA_013696695.1 Deltaproteobacteria bacterium
CCTCTACACCGTCGAGGCAGTGCAGCTCTATCTGAGTCGCCTCACCGCAACCGGTGTCCTGGTCCTCATTCACAGCGATCCCGGGAACGCGTATCGACAGCTGCTCACGGTGATCGAAGCGTTCGAAGCGACCGGCGTTTCTCGAGCGCGTGCCCTCGAAGGCATCGTCGTCCTCCGCGATCCACGCCCGGGGACCGCCTACCACTACATGCTCGTCGTTCGCACCTCCCCGATGCCGGTCGAGGTGGCCGACAGCCTCGACCTCGATTCCGCAGAGCTCCTCTGGGCACCCGGCGATCCCGCGGCGCGCGGCGACGAGCTGTTCGATCGAAAGAAGCTCGGCGCCACCGCCGCCGACGACTTGACGCCGGTCTACGACGAGCGTCCGTACTTCTTCCAGAACACGAACGGCCTACGATCAACCGCGCTCGCCGAACCGGGTCGCCTCTGGGTGCTGGTGCTTGCGATCGTCCTCGTGCTCGCCCTGATCATCGAGCGTCGCCGCGACGAGAGATTCGACAACCCGGCGCGCGCGTTCCTTCGCCCGGCCGCCGTTGCAAGTGGTCTCGGCGCCGCGTTCCTCTGCGTCGAGCTCGCGCTGATCCAGCGCTTCACACTCGCCGCCGGCGGCACGCTCTACGCCGTGTCCTTCGTCCGGTTCAGCTTGCTCGCGTGGAGCGCCGCCGGCGCCCTGCTGCTCGGCGGCCGGTGGCGTCGTCTCGACCGCGGCGTCTCGTGGGCATGCCTCGTGGCAGCACTCGCCATCGCTGCGACCGCGTTGCTCGTGCGTGACCTCGCGTGGCTCGACTCGATCTCGAGTGACGCCGGCCGCTTGCTGCTGATCACCGCGATCCTCGCGCCCGCCGGGCTCGCCATCGGCTGCCCGTTTCCAACCCTCCTCGCCCATCACGGCGAGCCCACGAACCGCATCGCCGGCTTGTGGGCGATCAATGGAGCCGCGTCGGTGGCCGGCGGGATCGTCGCGGTGCTCGCGCTGCGAGTCGCCGGCTCGACCGACGCCCTGTTCCTCGCCGCCGGTTTGTACCTGGCGACCGCGGCGATGGCGCCTCGCGCGAACACCGGAGCTCGAACCGCGCTAGACGACCGGATGGCGTGATTCTGGCGATCTTGGGCGCGATCGTGGTGGTGGCGTCGCGCAGCGAGCGACGATTCGCCTGATAGCAACACCGCATGCGCATCGCTCTCGTCGCGGTGATTCTCGGCGCGTGTTCCGCGGCGCCAAGAATTCCTTCGCCGCTGACGGAAGATCCGGCGGTCGTCGTCGGGTGCCGCCCAGATCTCGTCACGGGAACGCGCGCGAAGCGCGTCGATTGCAGCGGCGAGCTCGTCCGCGGTTACCTCGCGGCGGGCCGCCTTGGCGACATCGTCATGGAGAATGCACGCGTCAAGATCATCATTCGCGCCGCGGGTGATGGGTACTACCAGCATGGCTCGTTCGGCGGCGGGATCGTCGACGCAGTTGCCAACGGCGGCGAAGACCTGATCAAGGAGGTGCTTCCCCTCGTCGATCTCGCGGTCGCGACATCTGACGAAGTCGTGATCACCGAAGCCGGCGACGATGGACTCGCCGAGGTCGTCGTGCGCGGACGCGCCTCCGCCCTCGATATCATGGTCGCTGCCTTGAGCCGTCAGCCACCGGCGGTGACGATCGAACATCGTTATCGACTGCGGGCCGACACGGCTGCCGTCGAGATCCAGACCCGGATCTGGGCGGACGATCCGACGGAGCGCAGCCTTCCTCTCTACGATGGATTGTTCCTGGGTGGCCGCGCGAGGGCGTTCCTTCCGGGCAAGGGGTTCGTGGATGGAACCGGCTCTGCCGAGATCATCGCGACCGACGGAACGTCGACGTCGTACGGGATCGCGTATCCATCCGGGCAGCCAAATCCACAGCTTGCAGACTTCGCATCGATTCGCTTCGCCCTCGGCGGGGACGTCGATGACCAGGGCTTGCTGCGCTACTTCATCATCGGTGATGGCTCGGTCGCGAGCGTGACGGAAACGGGATGGCGATTGCGTGGACAGGAGGTCGTCGAGATTCGCGGGACCGCCCCGCCGCGCGCGGACATCGTGGTTCGCCGTGATGACGCGGTGCTGACCGTGGGCCGTGCTGATGACGCGGGCACCTATCGGCTCGCAGTGCCCGCCGGGATGTACGAGTTGCGCGCGGAGCAAGCGGGGCGCACACCGGGGCCGGCTCGTGCGGTCACTGTCGCAGGTGAAGCGGTGGAAGCAAACCTGCTTGCCGGCCGAGGCGGGACGCTTCGCGTCAGCGTGCACGACGGTGCCGCGCCGCTTCCGGCCCGAGTCACGATCGCGGCGAACGGCGCGAGCTCGAAGCAGATCACGTGGACCGATGCTTCAGGTTCGAGAGACATCAAGTTGGAGCCGGGCACGTACGAGATCGTCGTGTCGCGCGGCGTCGAGTACGACGCGTTCGTGGCGACGAGCATCGTGGTCGGCGATGGGGCTGTGGTTCCACTCGACGTGAGCTTGTCACGTGTCGTCGACACCATCGGCTGGATCAGTCTCGACACCCATCTGCACAGCGAGCTCTCCACAGACTCGACGATGCCGATCGATGATCGGTTGCGGGCCGTCGCCGGTGAAGGGGTCGAAGTTGCGGTGGCGACAGATCACGATGTCATCGCGGACTACGGGCCGACCATCGAGGCGCTCGGTCTCGAGCGCTGGCTGCACGGCGTTTCGGGCGCCGAGACATCCTCGATCGTATGGGGCCACGTCAACGGGTATCCGCTACGTGCCGACCCGGCGCGCACCGGTCGTGGC
>JACCYD010000580.1 GCA_013696695.1 Deltaproteobacteria bacterium
ACTCGAGCATGCCCTGCGCCTGGCGCTCGATCAGACGCTTCTTGAGCTCGCGGAAGTACAGGCGGTCGAGGCGACGGCCGCCTTCGATCGCGGAGCGCACGAGCACCTCGAGATCGGTGAGGCCGATGCCGGCGGTCAGCTTGCCGAGCTCGCCCACCGTGTAATCGGAGACCGCGGCGGGCTCCTTGCCGTGGGCCTTGAACTGCGCCTCGAGAAACGCGGTGCGCTCGGTGGCATCGGGCAACGGCACCTCGATCGTTGCGACGTGCGGGTTCGCGCTGAGCCGCTCGGCGACGCTCGACAGGCGCGGATCGATCAACAGAAAGGCGAGGTTGAGCCGCTTGATGTACGGCGACGACGCCCAGTTGAGCAGCGTCACCAGGTGGGTCTGCTCGTTGAGATCGAGGTTGTCGCCGCTCGGCGCGACGTAGCCGACGTGATCGATGATGAACGCGCAGCGCAGCCGGTCGTCGGCATCGGCCATCACGTTCTTCTGGATCAGCAGATCGAGCGCTGCGAGTCCCTTCGTGGGATCGCGGGGCAGGGCACGTAGGTCGCCGAGCCACTTCGCGGCGGTCTGCACCATCTCCTGGAGCCGCTTGCCGTTGCTGCCGGCGGCGCAGCGCAGGCCGCGCGCGAGGTCGTAATGGATGACGAGGTCCCAGCGACCGAACAGCTGCTCGGCGAGGAAGTCGGCGAGGCCGACCCAGCGATCCGGGCCCGCGCGCACCATGTCGAACGTGTTGCCGTGGACGACGAACATCGACGTTGTCCCGGAGAAGTACAGATCGGCGAGCTTGCCGGCCCACGGCGGGAAGTGCGGTGGCAGCTGCGACGCCTTGGTGACGCCATCCGCTCCCGCGAGGGTCTTGGTCTCTGCCTTCGTGTCGGCCATTACTTTCTCCCCTCGACGGCAAGCCGCTGCGGCGACAGATCGGTGTCGAGGATCGACGGCGTCACATCCTCGCTGGCGACCCCGGTGATCTGCTGGAGCTCGCGGATCGTGTCCTCGGTCTGCGAGATGCCTTCCGAGATCGCGTCGATCTTCGACGACATCGCATCGGGATCGGTGTTCGACACCGCCATCTCGGTGACCGCCTGGATCTTGTTCTCGAGGCGATCGAGCTCGGCGGCGACGAACTCGGCGTTGGTCTGCGCCTTCTGGACGTTCTCCTTGCGGAGGTCGGCCGTCGAGATCGAATCGTCGAGCGAGCGGATGATCTTGTCGTCGGCCTGGTTCGCTTCGCCGACCGAGTCCGCGCGCTTCTTGCGGCGCGCCTTGAGGTCGACGATCGACTTGTCGATGCTCGCCTCGTCGGCGGCCTGCAGGAACCGCGAGATCGCCTGCTCGCTGAGCAACAGCCGCAGGAACACCCACAGCAAGCGATCGAGCGCCGGCGTACGCAGCTCGTTCGAGGCGCCCGACGAATCGCGCGTCTCGCCGCGGACGGCATTCGCGATCCGCGTCATCTCCACGCATCGTGCGCGCAGCCGGAGGAATCGCGAGCGGCGATCCTCGGTCAACGACTTCAGCACCTCGAGGATGCGATCGCGCGCGTTCTCTGCGGTCTGCTCCCTGGGCGGGCCGATCGGAGCACCGCGCTCCTCGGCGCGCGCCTTGGCATCGATCGCACCCTGGAAGCGCGGCAGCGTCGTCAACCCGGCGAGGTAGACGACCTCCGCCGCGGCGACCATCGGCAGCACGATATCGGGATGGCCCGACATGATCGCTGCCGCGGCGCCGCCTCCGAGGATCAACAGGTTCCACTTGAAGAGGAAGGCCTCCTTCAAGTAGCGCACCATTCCTGCTTTCTTCGGCTCGGCCACGGTCAGTCTCCAGCTCGTTGCGAGGATTCGAGGGCATCGATGATCTCGCGGATCCCGAGCACCGTCTCCATGAACTTCTGTTCGCGCTGGATCACCAGCGACGGACGATCGGGGGGCGGCACGCGGATCTCCTTCATCACCGTTCCGGGTGACGTCGAGAAGATCAGGATGTGATCGCCAAGGAACACGGCTTCTTCGATCGAGTGCGTGATGAAGAAGATCGTCGGCGAGTTCTCGCGCCACAGCGCGACCAGGTTGTCCTGCATGCGCGATCGGGTCGGCGGATCGAGCGCGCCGAATGGCTCGTCCATCAGGATGATGCGCGGCTCGAGGATCAGCGTGCGCGCGATCGCGACGCGCTGCCGCATGCCGCCCGACAGCTGGTGCGGATACTTGTCGGCGTCTTTCTTCACCGACAAGCCGACCTTCTGGATCCAGAAATCGGCGCGCTCGCGGCGCTCGCTCTTGGACAGCGACGGCACGATCACGCGGCCGTAGCCGCTCTTCGCGTCGGGTGCTTCCTGCTGCACCGTGAACTGGTTCGGCTTCGGCGTCGCGAGCACGGAGACCTTGCCGTTGAACGAGCTATCGAGGACGTCGGCGATCGTCACCGTCATGCCCTTCGAGAAGCCGTGCGCCGACTGCGTGGTGAACGTGGTCACCGTTTGCTTCCGCACCGCACCGTCGGTCTCGATCGATCGCTCGAGACCGCGGCACTCGAGGCCGAACGCGACGTTGTCGCGCACGCTGCGGTGATCGAACGAGGTGTAATCCTGGAACACCATGCCGCGATCGGGGCCGGGGCCCTTCACCGGCTTGCCGTCGACCAGCACCGTGCCCGACGTCTGCGGGAACTGCGGCAGCATCCCGGCGATCATGCGGATCACCGTCGACTTGCCGCAGCCCGACGGGCCGAGGATCGAGACGAACTCGCCGCGGCCCGGGTAGTCGGGGATCGAGAACGAGACGTCCTTGATCGCGGTGAAGTCGCCGTACGACTTGGTGACCTTGTCGAACGCGACGACGGGCGGCTTCGCGAGTGGCTTGCCCAGCTCTGTCATTATCGCCGGGGCCAACGGAGTGGTGCCACCGGTGACCTTGGGTGCCGCCTTGCTGTCTGCCGGTTTTGCGTCGGGTTTTCTTTGCGCGACAGGCGTCGCGGTGCCCGGCGCAGCAGGCTTCGGCGCAGGCTCGGGCACCGGTCGCGTCTCGGCCTTCGGCGAGGCAGGCTTGAGCTCCTCGGCGACGGCTTTTCTCGCGTCGTCGCTCATCGCCCCCGTTGCCGGCGCCGGTCCTGGGTGGGGCGCATCGCCGCCGAGTAGCTCGGCTTCGAGCGCGGCGAGGGCGGCGGCTTCGGCCGCGAGGTCGCGCGGCTTTGCCGGTGTGGTGGGCGTGGCAGCCGTCGCCGGCGTGACAGCCGCGCCACCCGCAGGACCCGTCCCGG
>JACCYD010000604.1 GCA_013696695.1 Deltaproteobacteria bacterium
TGCCGGCAACGAGCTCGAGTGGGCCTACAACCTCGAGAACGGCATGTTCCGCCCGTTCGCGGCGCCCGGTCCGAATGGCCTCGTGATCGAGGACCGCGCATTCGCGTGGCAGGGCAAGTACGAGATCGGCCTCAAGGCCCGCGTCAAGGGTGACTACACCACCACGTCCGAGGTCATGCGCACCCCGGTGATCATCGACTCCGTCGGCCCGCGCTTCATTGTCGAAGATGATGTCGAGAGGGCCTGGGACGGCGACACGTACCACCTGACGATGTTCGACATCGTCAGCGGCAACATCGTGCAGTGGGCGCTCGGCCGCACCGACTCCGATCAGCCGGAGACGCGCTGGCACGATGGCGGCTTCGCCGAGATCTCGCGCGGCCAGCTCGAGAAGCTCGCGCTCCACGGCGAGGTTGTGGTGTGGGCGAAGGACGAGGCCGGCAACGTCAACAAGGTGATGATCGCGCCGTTCCACGGCTCGCCGGGTGAAGGCGCGGGTTGCGAGTGCAACTCGTCGGGCCCGTCGGCAGGCGGCATCGTGCTGATGCTCCTCGTCGGATTAGTTCTCCTCGGTCGTGGTCGCGGTCGCAAAGTGCTTCGCTTCGTCAAGTCGCACCAGCTCGGCAAGGTCGCCTCGACGTTCGCGCTGTGGGCGGGGATGTCGGCCGCGATGTCGATCATGCCGGGCTGCAGCTGCGGCAAGGCCGGCTCGTGCGAGCTGTTCAGCGACTGCGCCGAGTGTCCCGAGGGCGAGATCGCGTTCTGCATCGACGGCACCTGCCTGTGCTCCGATGACATCGTGATCGGCCGCCTCGGTCCGTATTCGGATATCGCCACCGGCAGCAACGGCTCGATCTGGGTGTCGGCCTATCACCAGCAGTACGGCGACCTCGTCGTCGCGCAGGTCGATCCGGCCACCCTCGGTCGCATCCCCGACACCGCGTGGGAGTGGGTCGATGGCGTGCCCGATGGTCCGGTGCAGGTTCCGCAGTCGGAGTTCCGCGGTGGCATCGCCGCGAAGGGCCCCGACGTCGGCATGTACACCAGCATCGCGGTGTCGCCCGACGGCACGCCGCAGGTGACGTACTTCGATCGCGACACCGGCTCGCTCAAGTTCGCCGAGCGCAGCGCCGACGGCGTGTGGACGACGCACGTGATCGAAGCCGGCAGCGGCGAGCTCGGCGAGACCGGCGCGCTGATCGGCATGTACACCTCGCTGTCGCTGCGTGGCGATGACGGTCGCCCCGGCGTCGCGTATCTCGCGCACGCTGCCGATTTCACGCTCGGCCGTCGCGCCGAGGTGCGCTTCGCATCGGCGCAGTCGACGCACCCCGGCTCGGCCGCGGATTGGATGACGTTCGTCGTCGATACCGCGCCGCTGCTCGAGGAGGACCCGGAGAATCCGAACATCTATCCGCTGCCGGAGGGGCTCGGTCTGTTCGTCGATCTCGCGCGGATGCCGGACCACTCGCCCGCAGTCGTCTATTACGACCGCACCGCCGGCGAGCTCAAGCTCGCGAAGTTCGACGTCGCGCTCGGTCAGTTCGCGGACCCCGTGGTCCTCGACGGCGCGGGTGATATCGATGCGGGTTGGTCACCCTCGGTGGCCGTCGATCCGAACGGCGTCGTTCACGTCGCGTACGTCGACGCCACCCAGGATGACCTCGTCTACATCACCGACGTCCCCGGCGCGCAGAAGGAGCTGGTCGACGATGGCCTGCGGATCGTCGGCACCACCGTCGACGGTTTGCCGAAGCCCGAGTTCCACTTCGTCGGCGACGACGCGTCGCTGGTGCTCGCGAACAACGGCCAGCTGCCGATGATCGCGTATCAGGACGCCACCTCCCACGAGCTGCTGCTCGCGACCCGCCAGCAGGATGGCTCGTGGCAGCGGTCCTCGATCGCCGGTGCCACCGATCCGTTCGCGGGCGCCTACGGCTTCTTCGCCGCGGACTCGATGCTCGGCGCCGATCTCGTGATGTCGACGTGGGTGATCGATCAAGGTGCCGACGAGAACTGGGTCGAAGTGTTCCATCGCCAGATCGCGATCGAGTAGCACTGCGACCCGTGCGACACCCGCGCGCACTTCAATAAGAGACGCTGCCGACATTTACCGCTGCTCGTGAGAGCGTGCGGAAATTGGCGTACGCGCGGCTGGCGACCTACGATTTCGGAATCGAATCGGGGGTGAGGTCAGAAGCCTCGCTCGTAGCCGTCACAAGGAGAACTAATGAATCGCGTCTCGAAATGTTTGTTCGTAGCGGCTGCCTCGGTGGCCATGACCGGTGTCGCTTTCGCACAGGATCCGCCGGCGGATCCGCCCGCGGGTGGTGGTGTTGATGTCGATGCGTCGGCTGGCGCCAACGCGACCGTCGGCACCGATGGCGTGGCCGTCGACGCCAACGCGGCCGTTTCCGTCACTGGTGTGTTCACGCTCGCGAACTGGCCGCTGTCGTACGTCACCCGCCCGCAGGTGATCTACAAGGGCGGCATCGAGCTCTCGCCGCGCTTCCAGCTCGACTACGCCAGCGGCCCCGACGGGATGGGCGGCGACACCTCGTCGACGATCACGTCGATCGGGATTGGTGGTCGTTACGGTGTCACCGACAAGGTCGAGATCCTGGCCTCGTTTGCACCGATCATCCTCACGGGTGTCGAGGGCATCGAAGCCGGTGACCGCGTCAAGGGCACCGTGGCCGCCGGCGTCGGCCTCGGCCTCGCGCAGGGCAAGCTCGACGCCGAAGCGAAGGCCGCACTCGCCTACGATCTGGGTGGCGAGACCGCCGCGATCCTCGCGGGCGTCGACGTTCGCTTCAACCTCGGACCGAAGATGTGGCTCGGTACGCCGATCAATCGTCCCGGCCTCGTCGCCTTCGTCAAGGGCTTCGACAACGGCATGGGCGGAACGATTTCCCCGATCTTCTTCCAGCTTCCGGCCGCGTTCGCGTTTCAGGCGACGCCGGCACTCGCGTTCCAGGCGAACACGAACATCTTCACGGTCGCGTTCAACGACGGCGGCAAGCTGTTCACCGGTGGCGAGTCGGTCAGCTTCCTGTTCACGGATGAAGGTGGCGGACTTCCGCTCGACTTCGACGTGATCTTCGCGCTCAGCAACACGATGGACGTCCAGGCCAATCTGGACCTGGGTGATGTCTTGAATGCCGGTGATGCGTTCTCGCTCTCCGCTGGCATCAATCTCCGTCTGTGATGTGGTAGTCCCGAGAGCGTGAGGACCGTCATCGGCCTCGTGCTCTCGGCGAGCACGGCGCTCGCGCAACCCACGTCGCCCGTGACTCTGCCCGCTCCCACGGCACCTGCCGATGCGGAGCCGGCACCCGGCGTCGAACCAACGGTGCCTGCGGAGTCGCCTGCGCCTCCGCAGGTCACGGCCAGGCCAGCGCGATCGATCGGCATCGATGCCGCGATCGTGCTGCCGATGTCCGATTACGCGGATGACGCGAAGATCGGGTTTGGCGCGTTCGCTCGCGCCGAGCTTCCGCGCAGCGAGCTGTTCGCCTTCACGCTCCGCGGCGGCGCGCTGCTGCATGTCCCCGCCGAAAACCGCGACGCGCTGCTGCTGGTGCCGCTGCTCGCCGGTGTGCAGTTCGCGTTCGCGAAGCCACGGTTCGTCGCCGTCGATGCCGGGCTGATGTTTCGCTATGCCGGAGAGGCGGCGGCCGCGGCAGGGCTCGCGTTCGGCGGCGGATATCGATCCGGCAGGATCTCCGCCCGCGCCGAATTCCTGGTGCCTGATCTCGGCGCTGCCGATAGCACCGCCGGCGTGCTCGCCAGCTTCGGCTTCTCGCTCTAACGAAGCCGCGACAGCGCTGCGTCGACGGGCGCTGCATCTCCGCCGGCGAGCCAGCGTGCGACCGCAGCATCGAGCTCGCGCACGCGCGCCGGATCCGCGCCGCAGGCCACTGCATCTCCAAACGGCGAGGCGAGCGGCCGACCTGCAGCATGCCGCGCGCGCGCCACCGCGAGGCGACCGTACGCTCCGCGCGCGATCGCCCGGCGGCCGTGCCACCAGGTGCCCGCGAGGACGATCAGCGCGAACGCGTCCGTCGGATCGGGATAGATCGTCGCGCTCGGGATCAGCCACGACCACGCGCGCTCGACCCAGCCGCCGATCGCTGGCGACAGCTTCATGGCGCCGAACACCAGCGCGGTGAAGCCGATCGCGACGCCGAGCTTCCAGCGGCGCAGCGTGTAGTCCAGACCCACGCCGAGCCTTGCCAGCCCTGCCCCGACGAGGTCGACGACCGCGACGGCCGCCAGCGGAAACACGAACACACCGGTGACATCGGACAGCTTGCCGGTCAGCCATTCGGGGGCCGCCGACCCTTTGAGCACGCGATCGTTGAGCACCAGGAGTGCGATCGCGATCACGGGAAGTGGCGCGAGCAGCTCGTGAACCGGCAGCCCAGCGCGCGCCGTGGTGTCGTCGCCGGCGAGGCGCCGCCACAAGCCCATCGGCAACTGGTACCACGTTGACCGGTTGACACTGATCCCCGACGCTCGCGATCATCGCCGCATGCGCGCATGGCTGATCGCGTTGGTGTGCGCCGTCCCCGCGATCGCCCATGCCGACGACACGCGCCCGCTACCCAAGCACCGCTGGGCGGCCGATGCGATGTTCGTGCTGCCTGTCGATCGCTACGCCGAGGACGCCGACGGCGGCATCGGTGCACTGGCTCGCTACGAGTACCGGATCGGCAGCAAGCTGTCGCTCACCGCTCGCGGCGGGCCGCTGTTCCACCTCACGGACCGCGATGGCAGCAGCCTGTTCATGTTCCTGGCGCTCGCGGGCATGCGCTACAACCTCGACCCCGATCAGGAGAGCGGCACGTTCTTCTCGATGGCGATCGGGATGAACTACGTGCGGGTCGCCTTCGAGGCGATGGGGGTCAAGGCGAGCGATTCCGAGCCGGAGCTCACCCTCGACATCGGCGGAGGCTTCCAGGTGTCGCGGTTCCAGATCCGCGCCAGCGTCTTCTACACGCCGCATGTGGGCGCCTCGTTCGCCGGTGACGCCGTCAGCTACCTCGGGCTGGCGCTGACCTTCGGGTACGACTTCTCCCTGAGATGACGAGGAATTTGCCTGTGGGCAAGGTCGTTGTCATCGTCTGATGATGCGGGCGTTAGCACTTTTGATCTTCGCTGCGTGCAGCGGCGAGCACTACCCGACGGGCGAAGCCAACGCGCAGCCCGTTCCCACTCCGAAGCCCGCTGCGGGATCCGCTGCGGCGCCGAGCGCCGGGTCGGGAAGTGCGGCTCCAACCGCGTGTCCATGTGACGACGTGACCGACCGCAACGACGAGCGGAAGGATCCGCCGCACGACAAGCTGACCCTCACCAAGGTCGCCTTCAAAGATCTGCCCGCATGGGCCGACGACAAGCACGCCGAAGCGGTGCCGTCGTTCCTCCGATCTTGCGAGAAGCTCGCGGTCCTCAAGGATGCGGATCCGGTGGGCCACGATGGCCACGGCGGGGTCGCGAAGCAGTGGCGATCGGCGTGCAAGACCGCCGCAAAGCTGAAGCCCGGAGACCACGCCGCCGCGAAGGCCTTCTTCGAGACCGAGTTCGTGCCGTGGCAGGCCGCGGGCAAGGCCGGCGTCGACGGCAAGATGACCGGCTACTTCGTCCAGGAGATGCGCGGATCCCGCAAGCGCGCCGGCAAGTACCAGACGGTGGTGCACGCGCGCCCGAAAGACCTGCTGATGGTCGATCTGTCCAAGCACATCAAGGATGCCCACGGCCGCCGGATCTGGGGCCGCATGGACGACAAGGGCGAGCTGGTGCCGTTCTACACGCGCAAGGAGATCCGCGAGGGCGCGCTCGACGGCAAGAAGCTCGAGCTGATGTACGTCGACGAGCCGATCGATCTGCTGTTCGCGCATATCGAGGGCTCGGCGAAGGCGAGGATGGACGACGGCACCACGGTGTGGCTCGACTTCGCGGGCAAGAACGGCCGGTCGTACAAGGGGGTCGGCGGCATCATCAAGGAGATGGGCGGGTTGAGCGCGCCAGGCAGCGGCACGATGCAGGGCATCCGCAAGTGGCTCGAGAACAACCGCGCGAAGTGGACCGAGATCGTCGACCAGATCTCGTCGTTCGTGTTCTTCGAGGAAGCGAAGCAACAGGGCGCGATGGGCTCGCAGATGGTGGTGCTGACCGCGCGTCGCTCGATGGCGATCGACCGCGCGTTCATCGCGCAATCGACCCCGATCTGGGTCGACACCCGCGCGCCGGTGCCAAACAGCACGGCGTACGGCCCGTGGCGCCAGCTGCTGATCGCGCAGGACACCGGCGGCGGCATCCTCGGGGCAGTGCGGGGCGACATCTACTGGGG
>JACCYD010000660.1 GCA_013696695.1 Deltaproteobacteria bacterium
TTCGAGACCTACGGCTGCCGCGAGGTGATGTTGATCGGTTCCGAGTGCGAAGCGCGCGCCGGACTGCACGTCGCGATGGAGACTTTGATCGTGGAGCTGATCGTGCGCGACGCCGATGGCAACGCGCGTGCAGCGCGTCCCGGCGAAGTCGGCGAGGTCGCGATCACGGATCTGCACAACCTCGCCTGCCCGATGATCCGGTACCTCACCGGTGACCTGGCGATCGCGCGCCCACTCGAGCCGTGCGCGTGCGGTCGGGCGCTCGAACGCATCGGACCGATCGACGGCCGCGTGACCGACACCCTGCGAGACGGCCTCGGGAATCCGGTTGGCGGCCTGGTCTTCAACATCCTGTTCGGCGTGCTCGACCACGTCGCTCGCAAATTCCAGGTCGTCCAGCGCCTCGATGGCAGCATCGTCATGCGCATCGTGCCGGTCGCCGACTCCCTACCCGACCGAGCGATCGACGCGATCCACGACTTCGCGCACAAGTACCTCGCCGGAGCTCCCTTCACGATCGAATACGTTGCCGACATCCCGCTGACTGCGGCCGGCAAGCGCCGCGTCGTCGTCGTCGAACGGGCCTGACCCTGCCGATCTCCATCCAGACTCTCGAATCCTGGGTGATGGCCGGCCGAAAAACGACTGACGCCCGAGTCGCGGTGCGACTCGAGCGCCTTGTTCGTCTCGATCGTTAGCGGCGGTTGAACGCCGACAACGGCGCTCGCGCCGCCGGGTTCGCGCCCATGGTGCAATTGGCCATGCCGCAGGCGGCGCAACCACCGGTCACGTTGTCGAGATCGACAGCCTCGATCGTATCGATGGTCTGGTTCTGGGTAGAGGGCTTCGTGGTCTCGGTGGTCTTGTTCATGGCTTGGTTCCTTCGGGTGGTGAGTGGACACTCGACCGATGTGCACCGAGCGTGCCGCGTCGATCGCGCGAGGAACGGCGCGAACTTGGAGTGGAATCGGGATCGCGCACACGGTGGCGAGCTGCCTATCGCGGGCGACAATGCGAAGGGCTGCGACCTCGTGACCGAGTTGGTCACGTGTTGGTGATCATCGGGAGATGGACTTCGGGTGCTTCTTCGAATTTCGCCGCGCAGCTCGGCGAGCAGAAGTACAGCGTCGTCCCCTGATGCGAGCGTCGCGTGGGCGCGTCGTCCGGGGATACCTGCATCCGGCACACGGGATCGATATGGCTTAGCTCGTCGACGACCTCACCCGAGCTCAGCTGGAACAAGCTGACCGGACTCGCAACGTTCTTCAGCCGGACCGCGCATCGCACGCGAACAGGCGGCCTCGCGCAAGCTCGAGCTGGAAACGATCACGGCCGATCTGGCCCGGCGACGGCTTTCGACGTCTGTAACCCAACGGGTCACGGGGGCTGCGACCACCACGGTCGTCCGTAACAACCGCACGTTCGTACGTACAAACAAGATGAAGCTATCAACCTGCGGTCTCGGACTCGTGTTGCTCGGAGCCTGCGGTGGACATGACGCAGGCGACGAACCATCCACCATCCCGATCGATCCTATCCAGGGGGAAGCGGTGTTCGTCGTCAACGGCGGCGACAACTCGATCACCGCCATCGACGGGTCGGCCGACGAGGTGATCGGAACGATCGAGTTGCTCGGCGTCGAGTATCCGCACCACATCTACGCCAGTCCGGACCGCGAAACGCTGTTGATCGCCGTCCCCGGATCAGACCTCAGCGAAGGACACAGTGGTGGTCACGGAGGCGGTGGTCATGAGGGTAGCATCGGGGGCGCCGTGCTCGCGCTGGATGCCCGGACGGGTGCGCTGCGCGCTGCCCGCCGGCTCGATGCGCCAAACCACAACGCGATCTTTTCTCCCGACGGCACGAGCGTCTGGACCAGCCAGATCGCAACACCGGGCGAGGTCCTCGTCCTCGACACCACGACGCTGGCGACCCGCACCACGATCGCGGTCGGAGACGCGCCGGCCGAAGTGACGTTCGCGCCGTCGGGCGACGCGTTCGTCGCGAACACGGGCTCCGACGACGTCACGATCGTCGATCCCACAACTGCATCCGTGATCGCGACCGCGACGGTCGGCGATGCACCCGTCGGCGCGTGGCCCGGAACCGACGGCAGAATGTACGTCGACAACGAGGCGGGCAAGAGTCTGTCGGTGATCGACCCGACTTCGCGCACCGTGGTGGCGACGTTTACTCTTGGCTTCACGCCGGCGCTCGCGGCGATCGCGCCGAACGGTGAGCTCTGGGTGACCGACACCGAAAACGGCAAGCTCGTGTTTCTCGACGCGGCGAGCGGCGCGCGCCTCGGCGACCTCGCCACAGCGGCAGGTGCGCATGCATTCGCGTTCTCGCGTGACGGGGCGAAGGCCTACGTGACGAATCAGCTGGCCGGCACCGTCTCGGTCATCGATCTCGCGACGCGGATGCTCACCAAGACCATCGCGGTAGGTTCGAAGCCGAACGGCATCGTCGTTCGCTGACCGACGACCGTGACCGCGCTGGTCACAGTCGCGCGATCACTACTCGGGATCCCGGCGAACATCGACAGCATGGGCGTGCGCCTGATCGGCGGACTGTGGCGTGGCGCGATCGCGGCCGTCGCGCCGATCTCGTTTCGCGTCGCACGGCCCCGCCTCGGCGTGCTCGAGGATGTGGCAGTGCATCATCGAGTGCACTGTCGGGCTCGCGCTGAGTTACCTCGACCGCGCGCGACACGCCAGTCCGGCCGAACCCTTCGCTCAACGACCCCAGCTGGGCTGCTGCCGAGTGCCGACTGCGGCGCCCATACCGCAGCTGCCGTTGGCGCAGTTGCAATTGACCTGCCCGCAGCCGCAGGCGCACCCGCCGGTCACGGTGTTGAGCTGGTCCATGTCGATGCTCTGGAACTGGTTCGTGGGAGCTTGTTTGGTCTTCATGATTCGAGTGCAGGAGCACACAACGGACCAAGCGCTAACATGTCGTGTTCATGTCGCCATGACGCCCCTCGATGATCACCGTGGTGGTCGGCGCAGTCGACCGCGAGCTTCGTGACCGTCCTGGTCACGCTTCGACGCCCTGCTGCCGACTGCGCCAAATTCTGAACGGCGCGAACCTCCGCGTCGTCGCACCTATCGAGTGTTTGGTCCGCCGTAAAATGTGACCGAATCCGTCACACCGGGAAG